>CAILDT010000151.1 GCA_903833025.1 uncultured Bacteroidota bacterium
TGTAACGCGTGTTTGCAACTTGCGACCCCATGCACGCCACACCCAACCGAACCCCCCCTGGGTGATGCGCCTTCTGGCCCACAGCCCCCACTACTGGCAATAATGCAGAGGAAGAGCCACACTCTGAGGGCACAGCCGCGGCCAGTGACCACGGGGGATATATCATAATGCAAGGAGCAGCGGATTCATATGGCGGGTCGGGATCCTGAATAAATAAAGGCCGCCAATGGCCAGTCCAATGGTGCACATGCAAAAACATGTTAATAACTCCAATACCAGGCCACTACTGCAGACATATAGTATACCGACAGACATATCGGTATACAGAGGTATACCACAGACATATGCGGACCCTACTTTCCCCTCGTTCCAATGGGTTTTTATAAAATTCTATCTGACATTCCGAATTATAACTCTTCGATTCCTTAATATATGCCTGCGGACGGTAAATTCCCATCAACTCATATTTGCTCACATTTTCAATCAGCAATTTCACCTTCAAATATTTTTTCAGATAAATCATTTAGGGAGCAAAGGTATTTAATTTGAAAATGTAGGAACTGAAAAGAATGAGGAAAGGATATAAACGGGGAAGATAAATTGAATTATTTTTAGCGGAAACCTGGTTTAGGTTGAGAAGAAATAAGAAAAACGAAATGATTATCATTTACATATTTGGTAAAATTGAATTCCAGAACGATGAAATATGATTCCAGAAGGTGCGAGATGGATTCCAGAGGAGTAAAGGTGAATTCCAGATGGTGAAAAGTGATTCCAGAAGGTGCGAGGAGGATTCCAGAAGAGTAAAGATTGATTCCAGAGGAGTAAAGTAGGGTTCCAGAAGATGCGAGATTGATTCCAGACAGTGCGAGGAGGGTTCCAGACGAGTAAAGATGGGTTCCAGAGGGGATTTTGGGTCGTTTTTTGGTTTTTAGACCGTTTTTGAGGTGTTAGGTATTTTTCTAGTTTTGAGTGCTAAAGTGAATTTTGGAGGTTTTTGGGAGAAAAGTCGAATTTTGGTAATTATTTGTATAATGAAAGTATTTCCGGAAGTAAATTTAAAAGGTTATAAAAGGCGATGAAGTGAATTTTTGCGCCCGACCCGCGCGAAATATCCTTTTTTTCCATTGCGCCGTAGGCAAATAATTAAAAAAAGATACCGCGTGTGGGCGGGGAGAATCTTTAATATGAAATGAGATGTTGCCCGCCCAAATTATTAATTTAAAATTTTTACAAATATCCAAGCATCTCCCTCTCCACTTCCTCACTTTCCCACTTAGTTTCAATATCAGGCATCGCCATTATTTTTTGCATTATCGCCTCCTGTTTTTTTCCCGTTTCCATAGCTGTAGAATATCTAATATGTGGACTATAAGTTACCATCGAATAGAGCGGAATCCATCTATCAGGATGTTTGCCGCTGAAAAGTGCTTCAATTTTCTTTTGCAGTAAAAACTTTGGGTCGCCTGTTTTATCGCGCATCTCCACAAAGTTTGCAATCGCAAGGTCAGCTATTGCATCACCATCTGGTTTGCGCAGGGATTCATATTCAGGAAATATTTTATTCCAGTCTTCGTTGTGTTTTTCAATTAAATCATTCAGCACCACACAATCCTCAAACCCGCAATTCATACCCTGTCCGAAGAAAGGAACTATCGCGTGTGCAGCATCACCAATCAAACCAATTTTGTTATCAAACGTCCACGGAAAACATTTTACAGTTACCAAAGAAGAGACAGGATTACTCATAAAATCATCAATCAAGGTAGGCATCAGCGGCACAGCATCGGGAAATTCGGTATCAAAAAATAGTTTTATCTGTTCCTTTGTTTTCAAATTAGCAAACGATTTTTCTCCTTCGAAAGGCAGAAACAATGTGCACGTAAAATTGCCATCAAGGTTAGGCAACGCAATCATCATAAAACTTCCGCGGGGCCAAATATGCAGCGCACTTTTCTCCATCAGAAACTCTCCGTTAGCTCCCGGAGGAATAATTAATTCCTTATAACCGGCTTCAATATAATGCTGATTGTATTCGAACCTGTCACTCGAAAGTTGCATATTTAAACGCGAAGCAGCGAACGCACCATCGGCACCAAAAAGCAAATCACTTTTTATTTTAGTACTCTTTTTTGTTGAATCATTTTCAAATTGAGCTTCCAAATTTTTTCTGTCGATGTGCGTGCAACGCTCATCAAAATGAATTTTTACGTTCGGTTGTTGCTCTGCCAAATCCATCAGCTTCATATTTATATCAGCACGAGAAACAGAATATATCGCCTGATTATCCTTGCCATACGGCTGAAACGCAGTAGTTCCATTTTTGTTATGAATAAATCTGCCATACATCGGAATAGCAATTTTGCGAATATCATCAGCAATACCAACACCTTCCAATCCCTTCCAACCTCTGTCACTCAATGCAAGGTTAATTGATTTCCCAGCGGAGATAGTCGCTTTGCGCATATCGGGGCGGCGTTCAAATATATTTACTTTATATCCACGCTTCGCGAGATAGATGCTCAATAACGAACCAACCAATCCTGCGCCTACTAATGTTACATTTTTGTTATTCATATTTTCAGTTTTGTACAAATGAAATGCTTTTTCAAGTTTCAACAAATGACTTTTATCATTTCTGCTTGTAGGTATCATTCAATCCTTGTTTGTTAGCTAATTTTTCAATGGCGGTATTCATTCTCTTAATTCTTGTTTCCTCTTTTTTTGCTTCATTAATCCAATTTACATATTCTTTTCGATGCGTGTAAGCAAGGTTTTCGAAGTAAGGAAACAATTTATTTTTTACCAATAACTTTTTAAAATCATCAGGCGTAATTACTGTTTTATCTTTTGCTTCTGTGATTTTTATTCCTTTTTTATTGTTTTCTACGGCTTCTTTTATGTATTCAATTAATAATTTTTCGTTCACTTCTTTAATATCAGTAAACTTTAAATGCCGGTTGTGTACGTTTCCTGGGTTACTTTTCAGCACTTTGTGTTTATCCTTTAACAACGACCCTTGAAAAAAAACAAACGCAACGTGTTTCTTGAAATGCCAGAAACCACAAACCATTCCTTCGCAATAATAATTGGGTCCCCATTTCCAATCTTCAATAATATTTGGTTCAGCAGTAAAAATAATTGCGCGAAGTTTTTTACAAATTTCTTTTGCAAATGGCTCTGCTTTATTTATGCCATCGTCAATCAAAAACTTTGCATCGGGGTTGTGCTTAACTTTTGCCATTGAATTTTTCTTTATAACGTTTTTCTAATAACAATATGCTTTCCACTGCTCGCCTATCTTTTGTTGCCTGACTTTTCGCTTCAGTAATGTGTTCAATAAAATATTTTTTATTGGAGAAGCTATAAGAGTCAAATAGTTTTTTTGCTTCAGGGCTCGCTTCAAATGCATCCAACAACTCAACAGGTATTTCCATTTCATCTGTATCAACTTCTAAAACAAATTGCACGGTATCTCCCGCTTCTTTTCTTATTGCTTTGCGGATGCTTGTTTTTATTGCCATACAATGGCTGCCTTCTTTTCTTGGCATCAATGAATGACCTTTAATTGGCAAACCATCAATAGTTCCTTTAACTCTTATATAACCTTTTCCAAATATTTTCCGAGTATCGGCATCGGCTACTGCCATTGTCCAGGCACCCATTTTAATAAGTTCTGCTTTAAATTTAACGGGTTTCATTTTTATAAACTACTCTTCAATATTTCACCGAAGGTAAAAACATCTTCAAAAGAATTATACAATGGAACAGGTGCGCAACGAATAACATTTGGTTCTCTCCAATCAGAAATAACTCCAGCCTGAGTAAGTTTATTAAATAAATCTTTTCCTCTTCCGTGCGCAACAATCGATAATTGACAACCTCTTTGGGTTTTATCTCTCGGAGTTATAATTTCTAATTTCTGTTCCAACGATTTATTTATTTCATCAATAACAAATTCCAAATAACCAGTAAGGAGTTCTGTTTTTGCAACTAATGCGTCCATTCCTACTTCATCATAAATATCAACAGATGCTTTGTGAGCCGCCATCGAAAGTACAGGAGCGTTACTCATTTGCCAAGCTTCGGCAGTTGGAATAGGAACAAAATCTTTTTCCATTTTAAAACGAGTTCCTTTGTCGTGCCCCCACCAGCCAGAGAAACGTGGGATATTTTTATCCGTTAAATGTTTTTCATTTATATAAACTCCAGCTACTCCGCCAGGACCAGAGTTTAAATATTTATAAGAACACCAACAGGCAAAGTCAACATTCCAATTATGAAGTTCTAATTTTAAGTTTCCGGCAGCGTGTGCCAAATCAAAACCAACGAATGCACACGCTTTGTGTCCTGCTTCGGTAATGGCTTTCATATTGAATACTTGCCCGGTAAAATAATTAACGCCACCAATCAATATCATCGCAAGCGAATCTTTATTCTTTTCAATTGCTTCTAAAATATCTTCGTGCCGAATACAATATTCACCCTCTCTTGGTGCTATTTCGATAATAGCTTCTTCAGGATTATAACCGTGAAACCTTACTTGCGATTGCATTGCATATTGGTCGGAAGGAAATGCTTTTGCTTCACAAAGTATTTTGAATCGCTTATCAGTAGGGCGATAAAAACTCACCATCAATAAATGCAAATTAACAGTTAGTTGATTCATCACTACAACTTCGGTAGGTAATGCACCAACTATTTTTGCAACAGGAGCAGCAAATTGTTCGTGGTAGGTAAGCCATTTGTTGCGAGCGTGAAAGTGCCCTTCTACTCCAAAAGTTGCCCAGTCTTCCAGTTCGTTTAATACATAATCCTGAGTAGTTTTTGGTTGTAAACCAAGAGAATTTCCTGTAAAATAAATTGTTTTTTTTCCATTAAGCATTGGGAAATAAAACTTATCGCGATAGTTTTTTAAACTATCTGCTGCATCCATTTGTTGCGCAAAGGCAAGTGTGTTTTCGTATTTCATCACGGCAAAAGTAATAAAATACTATAGATAGATAATTGGATTAATTATCTTGAGAAAAGAAAATAAACTTTATTGATTGAATACCAATGTATCATTGGTAGGACGAGGAGGAGGATGAACAAAAGTGGTTCCTTCGGTAGCAATGGAGTCTAATGTTTCAACAGCTTTCTGTCTGTCGAATTCAGCATTAGTTTGACAAGAACCGCAATATAAAAGAGAAAAAAAGAAGATAGAAAGTAAAAGTATTCTCATATATTAATTAGGAAAAGGATTAATATTATTTGGTTTTATTTAGAGATGTAAACTCATAATGTGTAGACGTAATTTTGTACTGAAAGGTTGCGTGAGAAAAAAATAAATAAGACGAAGGTAAAAAAGAAGTTATGAAATTTTGCTCCAGTTGGTGTTGCTTCTGTTCATTGATTTAAGAAAGGAAGCAATGGGAGCATTTTCAGGTTGTAATAAATCAGCATCAACGGAAAGTAATTCCTGCGCCATATTACGGGCGGCAAAAAGTATTTGAGAATCTTTTGCAAGGTCGGCGATGGATAAATCGAGGACACCGGATTGAGTGGTGCCTGCCATATCGCCTGGACCGCGAAGTTTTAAATCAACTTCAGCAATCTCAAAACCATCATTAGTGCGCACCATTGTATCCATGCGTAATTTACCATCGGCAGATAATTTATAAGAAGTCATCAATACACAATAGGATTGTTCGGCACCTCTACCCACTCTTCCGCGAAGCTGATGAAGTTGGGAAAGACCAAACCGCTCTGCACTTTCGATAATCATAACGGATGCGTTAGGGACATTAACACCAACTTCAATAACCGTGGTGGCAACCATTATATGTGTTTCGCCTTTTACAAAGCGTTGCATTTCATAGTCTTTGGCTTCAGGTTTCATTTGTCCGTGAACAATGCTTACTTGATATTGCGGCATTGGGAAAGCACGGGCAATACTTTCGTATCCGTCCATCAAATCTTTATAATCCATTTTTTCGGATTCTTTAATTAAAGGATAGACAATATATATTTGTCGTCCCAATGCAATTTGTTCTTTCATAAAGCCAAAGACTCTGTCGCGGTGAGAATCGAAGCGATGAATGGTTTGAATTGCTTTACGACCTGGCGGCATTTCATCAATAGTACTTACATCCAAATCGCCATAAAGAGTCATTGCTAATGTACGCGGAATGGGAGTTGCGCTCATTATTAAAACGTGCGGAGGTTGTGTATTCTTTGCCCACATCTTCGCACGTTGTGCAACTCCGAAACGATGTTGCTCATCAATTACAACTAATCCAAGATTTTTAAATTGAACTTCATCTTCAAGCAAAGCGTGTGTGCCAATGAGGATATGCATTTCGCCATTGCGTAATTGTTCGTGAATTAGTTTTCTATGTTTTTGTTTCTTAGAACCTGTTAGCAAACCTACTACTATGTTTTGTCCGGCTACTAATTCGGAGATAGTTTGAAAGTGTTGATTGGCGAGTATTTCGGTGGGAGCCATTAAACAAGTTTGAAAACCATTGTCGAGCGCGATGAGCATATTAAGTAATGCAACCAATGTTTTTCCGCTGCCTACATCGCCTTGAAGGAGACGGTTCATTTGTTTGCCACTTCCCATATCTATCCGTATTTCTTTGGTAACTCGCTTTTGCGCTCCTGTAAGTTCAAATGGAAGATGATGATTATAAAAGTTATTAAAAAAATTGCCTACTTTGGCGAAGATGAACCCTTTTGTAGTGGTTTCTCTTGTGCTTTTTTGTTTCAATAATTTCAATTGAATAAAAAACAGTTCCTCAAACTTTAACCTGAATTCCGCCTTTTTCAATTGTTCTATATTATTAGGAAAATGTATTTGTTTTACCGCTTCCTCTTTGCTCATCATTGCAAAACGAGAAATGATTTCGGGCGAAAGACATTCCTCTATCTTAAAAGAAGGCAGCGAAATAAGCGTTCGCATAAGTTTCGAGATGCCTTTTGAATCAAGGAAACGGGTACTTAGTTTGGCTGTGCTGTTGTAAACGCCTTGCAATGCGGATGCGAGAACGGGAGTTTCGGAGGTTATTAAATCTATTTCGGGATGGGCGATGTTGTATTTGCCATTAAACTCTGATGGGCGACCGAAGACGATGTATTCGTTTGCAATGTGAGGTGTTATCTTTTCCGAAAAGTATTTTGCACCTTGAAACCAAATCAATTCGAGTTTGCCTGTATCGTCCTGAAAGGTGGCGACAAAGCGGAGTGTACGTTTTTCGCCGAGCAGTTGTGTTTTTATTATCTTTCCTTTTAGCTGCACAAAGGCGAGTGTTTCGTTAATTTCTTTTACTTTATAAAACTTTGTTCTATCCACGTATCTAAAGGGATATAAGCGAAGTAAATCGTTGTAATTGAATATTTGAAATTCTTTTTTGAGCAGGTCGGCACGGTGTGCGCCCACTCCTTTGAGGTATTCGATGGGTGTATTTATAAATTCGGCAGCCATAATTTGTTTGCGAAAGTAGGTAATTTTAGTTTTTAAACGGGTAATAGGTTGAGGTAAACTTGACGAGAATTCCAAAATTATGGTGAAAGTGTTAGTGAGAGTTGGTCAAAATTCTTAAAAAATGGCGAAAGCTCTTGTGAGCTTTGGTCAAAATTCCTAAAGAATGACCAAAGCTTACTACTTTTTAGGAGTGTTTTTGATAAAAAACAAGAGATGGTTTTCAGAAAAAGTGCTTCAAAATCGGAAATTAGAGGTGAGTTTCTCGAAAATGTAGGCTAAAAATGAGAAAATGAGGGGCAAACCTTAAAAGGTGATAAAAAGCGACAATGTGAATTTTTAGCCCCGACCCGCGCGAAGTATCCTTTTTTGCGATTGCGTCGCAGGCAAATAATTAAAGAGAAAAAAGATACCGCGTGAGGGCGGGTGAGATGCTGCTATGAAAGGGGTGTTGCGCTTCTAATTTTTATTTTAACCCATACTGTTCGCGATGGCGAAGAAGGTAGTGTCGTTTTTTCCTAATCGGGAGATGATGCGGATGTGGGATGCGAATGCTTTCCAGAAGGACTCGTTATATAAGTATGGTACACCAAATTCTTTGGCTGTTTGTTCAACTATTGGTGCTATTTCGGGGTAATGAACGTGACAAACGCGTGGGAAAAGGTGGTGGATTGCTTGGTAGTTTAAGCCGCCGACGTAATAGGTTATTACGGGGTTGTTTTTTGCGAAATCAGCGGTGGTTTGTAATTGGTGTATTGCCCATTCGTTTTCGATGTTTCCTTTTGCGTCGGGCATTGGGAAGGTGGTGTTTTCGACTACGTGTGCTAATTGAAATACGACTGAAAGTATTAATCCTGCAAGGAGATGGAGTGATAAAAAGCCGATGAATACTTGTCCGAATGATAGGTGTAAGATTGTGATTGGCAAAACAAATATATAGGTATAATAAACAAGTTTCCAGAAAATGATGGTAAATAATGTTTTTAATTTGCCAGCTGTGTTTTCGCGATTGTGTCCTTGTTTGATAAATTCGAAATACTGAACGAAATCTTTTGCGGTGGTCCAATATAATGACATAATGGAATAGAAAAGAAATACGTAAATTACTTGGAGGCGTTGAATTTTCCAATATTTTCCGTGAGGGGAGAATCGCATAATTACTTTATCGTCGATGTCTCTGTCGTGCCCAGAAATGTTGGTATATGTGTGATGTAAGATATTGTGTTGAGTTCTCCAGTTTTTGTTATCGCCACCAACAAGGGTGAGAGACATTGCTACCATTTTATTGATAAACTGGCTTGATGAATATGCGCCGTGGTTGGCATCGTGCATTACGCTCATACCTATACCAGCAAGACCTAAGCCCATAACTAATGACAGAAGCCACATTACGAGATGGGAGTAGCCCATTGTCATAATTAAAATGTACGGGACAAAATATAGGGAAAGCATGACAATGGTTTTGAAAACCATTTTACCATTGGCGTGTTGTGAGATTTTATTGTCTATAAAGTATTGGTCAACGCGCTCTTTTAAGGTGTTAAAAAATTGTGTTTTGTCTTTATTTATAAACTTGATTTTCTGTTTCATTTTTTTAAAAATAATGTGCAAATGTAGTTAAAAAATGGATATGTGTTAAAAATTTCTTTCTAGTTAGACTTCATCCTCTGCTTATAAAGACCTCACCCCCAGCCCCTCTCCTTGAAAAAGGAGAGGGGTGACGTTACCGGAAGTACTATGTATTTAGCATCTCTCCTGCTCTGCACTCTTTTGAAAGAAAGGAAGGGCGGCGGTGTGAAGTACATTTTGAAAGAATAATGTATAAAAAATCAGAAGTTTACATCCATTCGTTTGTAGTAGGCGACCATACTTGAGATGAAGAATATGGATAGGATGGTGCCGATAGGGCTGACATCGTTAATCATTATTAGAAGGGAAGTTTTGACAGAAAAGGTGATGATGAAGAGCGTGCAACCCCATCGTTTCATATTCCAAACACCGATGTATGCGATGAAACTGGCGGCAACGAGCAAACCAAATAATGCGGGGTACCAATCGCCAAGCTTTTTGACGGAAGGAGAAAATACGGCAGGTAGGGAGAAAACAATCCAAAAAAAGCCGATGATGCAGACGATTGAGATTAAGATTGGGCGTTTTCTTATTTTGGTTTCCATATTGTGTTACGAATAACGAATAGTTACGAATTTACAAATCTAAATTATTAAAAGAGTTTATTGTTTTTATTTGCATTTACACTAAATAACCTTTGACTAACTTGCTCTGATTGCTTCTACTGGGTCTAATTGTGATGCACTGTAAGCGGGAACAAAACCAGAAACAACGCCAATTAAAATGGAAATTGTTAGTCCTAAAATGACGTTGGAACGGCTAAGGAAAATTTCGAAAGGGGCAGAATCGCCGAATGTAAAAATGAGAATATATACTATAAGTAAACCAATAATGCCACCGATAAGAGAAAGTAAAACGGATTCGAAGATAAATTGAAGGAGGATGAAATAGTTTTTTGCACCTAAAGATTTTTGAATTCCGATAATGTTGGTACGTTCTTTTACGGAGACGAACATAATGTTTGCAATGCCGAAACCGCCTACAAGAATGGAAAAGCCGCCGATTATCCATCCGGCAACTCCAAAAAAATCGAAAATGGAATCGAATACATTGGATATTAAACTTGTTTGGTTGACGGCAAAGTTATCGTCTTCTCGAGGTTGCAATTTACGGATGGTGCGCATTAATCCGGTGAGTTCGCCAATAAGTTCATCGTTACTTATACCAGGTTTTGCACGCACCATAATTTGCGGGTCGAGGTTATCACTTCGAATGTCGATTAAACTTCGGGCATATTGAACAGGAACGAGGACTTGAGTATCGGGCGTGCCACCCATAATACTTTCGCCTTCCTTTTTGAAAACACCGATAACCATCACCTTTGCGCCATTTACTTTTATCATTTCGCCTAATGGACTTTGATTTGGGAAAAGTGTTTTTGCAAGTATGTCGCCGATAACAGCAACGGGTCTGCCAGCGGAAGATTCAATTTCTGTGAAATATCTTCCATCAGCAATTTCGAAGTTCTTAACCTTATCATATTGATGAGAAGCGCAAATGATGGTTACGTTTTCGATACTATTGCTTTTATATTTAACGGTGATGTTTGCACTTATCTCGAAAGCGGCAGACTGTGCTAAATCGCATTTACGAAGAATGGCATCTAATTCAGAATAATCAGGTAATGGGCGGTTCATATACTTCCACCAAGGATAATCGGGACCAGAAGTCCAGGGCCATTTCATAACAAACACAACATCATCACCGAGACTTTGAATGCTTTTTCTAAGGTTTTGTTCGAGCGAATCGACAACTGTAAACACAGTAATGATTGCAAAAATACCTATTGTGATGCCTAACAAAGATAAGAAAGTACGAAGTTTGTTGACTACTAACGCTTGAAAAGCAAACACAAAACTTTCTTTGAACAGTCCTAAAAAAATCATATTGGCTTTCGTTTTTGAAGAGTGCAAATGTAGTATTTAAATATGGAAACTTCAATTTGAAAATTTGGATATTCAAAAAGAAATTCATTTTGTTTTTTATTAACACAAAAAACATTTATCAACAATTAAAGTTTAGTAGAATTGCCTTGTAATATTTCCTACTTTTGCGAGGGAAAAATTAAAAAAGTAAATGGACGAATTGAAAAAGATAAAAAATGCACTGATTTCGGTGTATTACAAAGATAATTTAGAACCAATAATTCATCAATTGAATTCGCTTGGGGTAAAAATATTTAGCACAGGAGGAACACAAGAATTTATCGAAAAACTTGGAGTGGCAGTTACTCCAGTAGAATCATTAACCTCATACCCCTCTATTTTAGGAGGAAGAGTAAAAACATTGCACCCAAAAGTTTTTGGTGGAATATTGAGCAGACGAGAGATGCAGAGCGATATTGACCAGTTGGAAGAATACGAAATACCAGAAATTGATTTAGTAATTGTGGATTTATATCCTTTTGAAGAAACTGTTAAATCAGGTGCTTCGGAGCAATCTATTATTGAAAAGATTGACATAGGGGGAATTTCATTGATTCGTGCAGCCGCAAAAAATTTTAAGGATGTAGTGATAATATCATCAAAGAGGGAATATACTTTTCTGTTAGATAAAATACTGATGACACAGGTAGGGGCTTCCACATTGCAAGATAGAAAAATGTTGGCAACAAGAGCATTTGATAATACATCACATTACGATACCGCAATCTTTAAATATTTTGATACAGCCGAAAATGTTTTTAAAGAAAGTATTCAAAGTTCAACTGTTTTGCGCTATGGTGAAAACCCACACCAAAAGGGAGTTTTTTATGGTAATTTGGAAGAAATATTTACTAAACTAAGCGGAAAAGAATTATCGTATAATAATCTTTTGGATGTGGATGCGGCTGTTAACCTGATGGCGGAATTTAAAGAAACTACATTTGCTATTCTGAAACATAACAATGCTTGCGGAATAGCTTCTCGTCCTAATTTAGTAGATGCGTGGAAGGGAGCATTAGCTGGTGACCCAACAAGTGCATTTGGAGGAGTATTGATTTGCAATAAGTCGGTAGATACTGAATCTGCGCAAGAAATAAACAAATTATTTTTTGAAGTAATTATTGCTCCAGCATATGATGAAAAGGCTTTGGAAATATTAAAATCAAAACCAAATAGAATTATTCTTGTTCAAAAGGAAGTTAATCTTGCTTCCAAATCATTTAGAACACTATTAAATGGGGTGATAGAGCAAGACAAAGATTTGAAAATAGAAACGAGTGCTGATATGCAAACGGTTACTAAAACTTCGCCAACAGTAGATGAAATAAGGGATTTGGAGTTTGCCAATAAAATTGTGAAACATACAAAATCAAATACTATTGTATTGGCAAAAAACAACCAACTGCTTGCAAGTGGCGTAGGACAGACTTCTCGAGTGGATGCGCTGGAACAAGCAATTGCAAAAGCAAACAAATTTGGGTTTAATTTGAAAGGAGCAGTAATGGCTTCCGATGCCTTTTTCCCATTTCCTGATTGTGTTGAGATAGCTCACAAGGTGGGAGTTACAGCAGTTATTCAACCAGGAGGTTCGATAAAGGATAAAGATTCAATTGCATATTGCGATGCAAATGGTGTGTCAATGGTAATAACGGGGACGAGACATTTTAAACATTAAGTTTACGAATTACGAATTAAAACGAATTTACAAATTAGAATTTAGAATAAAAATATGGGATTATTTAGTTTTTTGACACAGGAAATTGCTATTGACTTGGGAACAGCAAACACCTTAATTATTTATAATGACAAAGTGGTGGTGGATGAGCCCTCTATTGTTGCTGTAGATAGGATGACAGGGAAAATAATTGCGGTGGGGAAACAAGCACAACAAATGCACGGAAAAACGCACGAAAACATTAAAACTATTCGCCCTTTGAAAGATGGAGTAATTGCAGATTTCAGTGCTGCCGAACATATGATTCGTGGAATGATAAAAATGATAAACCCCGGAAGACGTTTATTTACGCCATCTTTAAAGGTTGTTATTTGTATCCCTTCGGGAATTACAGAAGTAGAAAAACGTGCTGTAAGAGATAGTGCTGAACGTGCTGGAGGGAAAGAAGTATATTTAATTCACGAGCCAATGGCTGCTGCAATAGGTATCGGCATTGACGTAGAAGAACCAATGGGTAATATGATTATTGATATTGGTGGTGGTACGAGTGAGATTGCTGTAATTGCATTAGGAGGTATTGTTTGTGATAAATCTATCCGTATTGCAGGAGATGAATTTACTTCGAACATTGAAGAATATATGAGAAGGCAACATAATATTTTAATTGGTGAACGTTCGGCAGAACGTGTGAAAATAGAAGTGGGTGCGGCAATGACAGAAATTGATAATCCGCCACCAGATTATGCAGTACACGGAAGAGATTTAATGACGGGAATTCCAAAGGAGATTTATGTTTCTTATACTGAAATTGCTCACGCACTTGATAAATCAATTTCAAAAGTAGAAGAGGCCATTTTAAATGCGCTTGAAATGACTCCACCAGAACTTTCTGCAGATATTTTCCGTACTGGAATTTATTTAGCTGGGGGAGGTTCTATGCTTCGTGGATTGGATAAAAGAATTTCTTTAAAAACAAAATTACCTGTTCACATAGCAGAAGACCCGCTAAGAGCAGTTGCACGTGGCACCGGCATTGCGCTTAAAAATGTTGGGAAGTTCCCTTTCTTAATGAGGTAAGATAAAGATTGATGATTTGAAAAGCGAAATCAACAATTCACTAATTAGAAATGCGTAACCTCTTTTTATTTATTTGGAGAAATTATTTCCTTTTTCTTTTTTTATTGCTCGAAACGTTTTGTGTTTATTTAGTAGTGCAAAACAATTATTACCAACGAGCAAGTTTTATTAACTCTTCAAATGCGGTATCTGCAAATATTTTAGCAATTTCAAATAGTGTAAGACAATATTTTTATTTGAAAGATGAAAATGAAAACTTATTAAAAGAAA
>CAILDT010000152.1 GCA_903833025.1 uncultured Bacteroidota bacterium
CAAAAAGGAACTATATGACAAACGAAACTCTCATTACAAACCCCGTTGTTCAACGGGTAGTTGATAAATTTGATACAGTATATAAGATGACTGGATCATTTGTCGATAACAAAGATAGTGCTATTAAAGGATTACTAATCTCGGGTGATGCTGGCACAGGCAAAACACATTGGGTAAGAAAAGCATTCGAGGATAGAAATGCACAACCAGATGCCGAATATATCAAAGGCGGCTCGATTTCAGCGGCGGCATTGTATGTTAAGTTATATCAAAATCGTGCCAAGCATCGTGTCCTTATACTAGATGACTGCGATTTAATTCATCGTACCGGTAGTGAAAAGCGTGATATCCTTGATATGATCAAGGGTGCTACTGAGCCTTCGAGCCGCCCGCGCCAAATCATACATAGTACGTTTATTAAAATCGGCATTGGCTACATAATTATTTTCATCAAAACCGGCTAAAGGTGTTTTATCTTTTCTTGCAAAACGCAATGCACGATACGCCATTATCCGTTCCGTATCTATAATATGCCCTATAACCTCCTTGGGTGTCCACTTCCCTTCAGCATACCTGAAACTTTCTTTTTCTGCTGAAATACCAGAAATTAATTCCTGAATATCTATCACCTGTTCGTCCAATACTTTTATAATATCATCCGATTTTATTAAATCAATATACTTTTGATAACAAGCCGGATATTCAGTGTTTGCAGGTCGTTTCATAACTATAAATATTAATTTAATCGGTTGGGCACTATTAATTCAAACTCCGGAATGGTAACTTTAAACAACGCTTTATCTATCCCGCGTTCCATTAAATAAGTGCCGCTCATTTTTCCTATTTCCGAATTTAAACTACAAGCCGATTCGTATTCAAACACTTCGCCTGGCTCTAATATTGGTTGTTCGCCCACTACTCCTTCGCCATCTACTTCGCTTTTTTCGCCGGTGGAATCGAATATATCCCAATGGCGAGACAATAACTGAACGGTGTATTCGCTATTGTTTGCAATGGTTATATGGTAGGAGAAAAGATAATGATGCTGTTCGATAACTGAATGTTCGGATTGAAATTTTGTTTCAACACTTATTTTTATTCCGTGAGTTACTTTATTTGCTTGTGTTCCCATAACATTTTAATTTATTGATGCTCGGATAATGCGGTGCAATATTAAACATTTCTTTTCCAACCAAACAAATATTGTGCTAAAAAGAGGTAAGAGAGGGAGTATATGACAAATTGATAGTTTTTGATTACGCTGAAAGACAATTAATATTGTTTACATTTGTTCATCTTTAATTCAAATTTCCGACTGAAATAACGGGGGGTATTTTTACCAACTCATCAATAACAAAGATACAGAACAAGGTAAATTTGTAATAACTCATTAATAATTAATCAATTTTAATTACATTTTGTTTGGATAATTACGTTTTTCCGCTCTATAAAATAATTTTACACCTCCGAAAAATCGTTTTGTAGCTTTACCAAATCATTTTCTACCTCTACTAAATCATTTTGCAGTCCCATTAATTTATTTTGCTGACCAGAAAAAAATTTGAAATGAATTCAATTTATACTTTTACAAGGTAATTATTATTATTTATTCATCTTTAATTCTTAAACAAAATGGCTTTAATTAAATTTTTATCGTTTTTGATTTTACTTTATGGATTGGTGGGAGTGGTGCTTTCGTTTATTGAAATAAATGGTGTGGCAAAGGATGAACACGGGCGGGAAACGGGGACAACGAAGCGAAAAATAAATTTACCGTTTCACAGGTTATCGCTTTGGCTGGGTGGTGTTACGTTTTTTTTGACAATGATTATTGTTAGGATTGGCGCACAAGACGCTGGTGTAATGGTAACTCCGCGTGGGGTGGATGAAGATGAGTTGCATACGGGCTGGCATATTGTGATGCCGTGGAACAGTATTTATATTATGGATAAAACGGTGTGGGTTTATACGTGTGCGAATTCGGCAAAGGAGGGAGCTAAACCAGATGCGGATGCTATTTGGGCTCCGACAAAAGATGGTATAAAAATGGGGTTTGATGTGTCGGTAAGTTGGAGAATTATACCTACTGAGGCGAGTTGGATTTATGCAAATATTTCGGAAAATGATGGTGGCACTTCAGGAAGATATTATTGGCTGGAGGAAAATGTTATTCGTCCGAAATTAAAGTCGGCGATGGCTTTGACGGTTAGTAATTATAGTCCGATAGAAGCGTATTCGACAAAACGCCAGGAGATACAAGACCATATAATTGCGCGAATGAGAGAAGAAGTGAAGGGGTATAAATTAATTATTGAGCAGGTGGATATGCGTGAGGTTTTTTATAATCCGGAATATGAACAGGCGATTAATGCGAAGAAACTAGCCGAACAGGAGGTTTTGAGATTGGTGGAGGTTACGAAACAAAAAGAGGAGCAGTTGAAACAATCGTCTATTGATAAGGATATTGCGATACAGCAAGCAGAAGGCGAAGCAAAATCTTTGCAGATAAAAGGGACGTCGATTGCTCAAAATCCAAAAATAATAGAGCTTGAATGGATTAATAAATGGGATGGAAAATTGCCTACTTATATGATGGGTGACGGGAAAGGGATAATGATGAATTTGAATAATAAGTAGGGTTTAGGAATAAATTTAATTTAAATTTTATTTGCTTGTTTCTGAAAAAGCAGGTAAAGTGGCAGTTGTGGAGGTGCTGGTACCGATTGTGAAATTAATATTTACAATGTTTGGTTGTTGGTCGTCGTCATCGTTATCGTTTCCGTGGTGATGGTGGTGTGCGCAACCGCCTTGTGGTGGTGGGTTGTTGCCATTATGACAATCGCCATCCTTAGTATCGGCAATGGTTACGTTGTCGGTTCCGGTGTAGTTTGAAGAGGGGGTGTATTGATAGATGTCGTTATTGGAGGCATCTTTACTAACCGTGCTGATGGTGTAATGCGAAGCTTGTGTTACAAACTTGTAAGGCGATTTGGTAGTGTTGGCAGGCAAAGTGAAAGTATAGGCTTCGTTTTGCTTTAGGGTGATGTTTAAATTTGTGATGATTGGCGGCTTTGGTGGCTCTTGTTTACGGCAAGACTGGAACGCTGCAATTGTTGCAATTGCGATGGCGCAAAGGATGATTGATTTTTTCATTTTCGTTTTTGTTTTAAAATTATTTATACAAAAGTAGAGAAGTTATTTGTTTGAAATTTTTATTTGCGATGTGTGGCGGGTTTGTTGGTGTTAATGACTTTTTGAATTATGAGTTATGAATTATGAGTTATGACTGGTTTGTGTTGACTATTGGATTAATGTGTCTTCCTCTTTGAATTGTAATTCGAATAATCGTTTGTATTGTCCGTTTTGTTTTAATAATTCCTGATGGTTTCCTTGTTCTATTATTTCGCCTTTGTCGAGAACAATAATTTTATCGGCTTTTTGGATGGTTGCCAAACGGTGAGCAATGATGATGGATGTACGGTTTTTGGTGATGATATCTATTGCGTTTTGAATTAGTTTTTCGGTTTCGGTATCGATGGATGATGTGGCTTCGTCGAGCACTAAAATTCTTGGGTTATAAACGTAGGCTCGGATGAATGAAATTAATTGTCGCTGCCCTACCGAAAGCATTGCGCCGCGTTCCATTGCGTTGTAATTGTAACCGTTTGGGAGTTTTGAAATGAAATCGTGTGCTCCAACTATTTTTGCGGATTCGATTATTTTTTCTGTTGTGATTTCTGGATTGTTTAATGAAATATTATTTGCTAATGTATCTGAAAATAAAAATACATCTTGCAAAACTACACCGATATTTTTTCGGAGAGATGTTAATTCGTAATCACGAACGTCAACACCGTCAATGCTAATAACGCCTTTATTATATTCGTAAAAACGATTTAATAAATTAATGATGGAAGATTTTCCGGCACCTGTGGCACCAACTAAAGCAATTGTTTGTCCCGATTTTACGGTGAAGGAAACATTTTTAAGCACCCAATCTTCATCGTTGTATGCAAAAAAAACATTTTGTAATTCTACATCGCCTTGAATATTTTCAGCTGATTTGTTTCCAAGATTTTCTATTTTTTCATCGGTATCTAATACTTTAAAAACTCTGTCTGACGAAACCATTCCCATCTGAAGGGTATTGAATCTATCAGCTAATTGGCGGATTGGACGGAACATCATATTTAAAAATAAAATGAATTCGACAAGTTGTCCTTCAGTAGTTATGGTTTGTAAAATTTCTTTTCCACCCCACCAAACAAGTAAACCAAGAGATAAAGAAGAAAGAATTTCTACAACGGGAAAAAAGATGGAATATGCCATTATGGAACGAATGTTTGCATCGCGATGTTTGGTATTTATTTCATCAAACTTTTTACTTTCGGCTTTTTCGCGATTAAAAATCTGAACGATATTCATACCTGTAATATGTTCCTGAACAAAGGCGTTTAATCTCGCTACTTGTGTTCGAACATCTTGAAAGGAAGCAGCAACAGACTTTTTGAAGATGTAGGTTGCAATTAATAAAAAAGGAATTGGAATAAGTACTATTAATGTGAGTTTGAAATTGAGAAATAACATTACGCCAAGCAGGACAAATAATTTCATTAAGTCACCAATGATGGAAATTAATCCGTCGGAAAACATATCGGCAATAACTTCTATGTCGGACACGGCACGAGTTACGAGAGTGCCTATTGGCGTGTTGTCGTAATACTTTAAACGCAGCGATGCGATGTGTTTGTAGAGTTGGATGCGTAAATCTTTAATTATACTTTGACCGAGACGGTTGGTTAAAAACGAATCGAAAAATTGTACAATTGCTTCGAGAATTAATAAACCGATGAGTGCCATTGTCATATTAAAAAGCATATCGGCATTATGTTTAACAACAAAATTATCGAACGTGTATTGAATTAAAATGGGACGAACGGGAGAAAGGAACGCGTAAAAGGTGGTAGCAAAAATGGCAAATGCAAAATTTGTTTTGTAGGATTTAGCATAAGACAGTATTCGTTTTAGTATTGCAAAGTCGACTGCTTTACCTGTTATTTTATTTTCTTTGGACATAAA
>CAILDT010000153.1 GCA_903833025.1 uncultured Bacteroidota bacterium
AAAATTGTGCTAAACTTTTATTACCTGCACAAAAAAGTTTGGAAGTGTTATTTTAACGTTAAATAAAATTTATTTTTTTTGTAAGCAACTTTTTTATACATTTACGCATCTTTATTAAAAAGAGAAGAAGGTAACCTACATTTAAAATGATGAAACATCCTACCAAAGGCAAAATAATAAACTCCCGTCAGCTACTATTCTTGATGTTGTGTTTGGTTAGCTTCGAGTTTTGTTCTAATAAATTAATTGCACAAGCACCAGGGATTTCTTGTTTAACAGCAGTTGCATTAGGTGTCCCGACTTGTACAGGAGCAGTAACTATGTCTGATTTTACCGTTGATCCTGGCACACCTGCTATATCTTGTATCGGTGCTGGTGTTTTTAGAAGAGAAGGATGGTACACATTTACACTCGGAGTTCCTACTGCAATTACCGTTGCTGGGACATCAACAACAGCTTCTAGCAATTTAATAATTCAAGTTATTACGGTTTCACCAACTTGCGGAGTAGGATTTGAAACTCAAATCGCCTGTATTAATAACATCGCAGCAGCAGGAGCTCAAACAGAAACTGGTTCTTTAGGCATATTGGCAGCAGGCACTTATTATGTAAGGTTAATAAACGTAGGAGCAGCAGCAAATATGGCAATGTCTAATTTCTGTATAAACCTTACTCCAGCTAATGATGATTGTGCAAACGCAGCAACAATAATTCCTTTAGGAGCTTCTTTACCTTGTGGAGCAACTGCAGGTAGTACACTTGGCGCATCGCCACAGGCTTCAATTCCAGCAACTTGTACTGCAGTAAATACTAATAACGATGATGTTTGGTATACTTTTACCGCTACTTCTACCTCGCATTTAATAACTGTTGCCCCAACAGCAACAATGGATGTTGTGTTTCAGGTTTATTCAACCAACCCTTGTGGTGGTGGTGGTACTTCTATAAACTGTTCTAATCTTGTTGGTGCTGGTGTTGCAGAATCCGCAACCTTATCGGGATTAACGATTACTAATACTTATTGGGTACGCGTTTATGATGCAGCAACAGGTATTCCCGCATCACCTACTTTTACCATTTGTATTCAAACTCCACCTGCTAATGATGATTGTTTGGGTGCTATTCCTCTCGCTACTAATACAAGTTGTATTACTACAACGGGAAATGTAAATGTAGCTTCTAATTCTGGTATTGCCGCTTGTGGTTCTGGTAGCAGTAACCCTGACGATGATGTATGGTATAGTTTTACCGCTACTTGTACATCGCAAACAATTACTGTTACAGGTTCCCCTAGTTTCGACCCAAGTTTTGAAGTGTTTTCAGGAACCTGTGGAAGTTTGGTTTCAATTATATGCAATGCCCCCGGAGGGCAGTCAGGCTTGTCTATTTCAAGTGTTGCTTCTGGTTTAACAATTGGTACTACTTATTATATTAGAGTTTATGATTATGCTTCCGGTTATCCCCCAACTACCACATTTACAATTTGCATTGTAAATGCTCCTCCAGCAAATGATAATTGCGCTGCGGCAATAGCTTTGGCAGCTCCTTCGGTAAATTGTGTTACCACCACAGGTGATGTTTGTGGTGCTACACAAAGTTTGGCAGGTTGTTCTGGAAATGCAAATGACGATATTTGGTATAGTTTTGTTGCAGGTCAAACAACTCAAGTTGTTACAGTAACGGGTAACGGAACTTTCGACCCTGTTTTTGAAGTGTTTGCTTCTTGTGGTGGAGCTTCTTTAGGTTGTTATAACGCAACAGGAGCAGGCGGAACAGAATCAGCGTCAATAGCTGGTTTATCAGTCGCTACTACCTATTATGTGCGTGTTTACGATGCCGGAGCAGGTTTCCCTTCTAATACCACTTTTACAATATGTGTAACTTCCCCTCCAGTAAATGATGGTTGTGGAGGTGCCATTGTTTTAGCACCTTTAACTACCAATTGTATTGCCAATTCCAATATGCAAACAGGTAACGATTTGGCAGCTACTCAATCATTGGCAGGTTGTTCGGGAAATGCCAATGACGACCTTTGGTACACATTTACTACTATCGGTATTGCAAATCAACCTTACATAATTACTGCGGTAGGTAACGGAACGTTTGATCCTGTTATTCAAGTGTTCTCAACGTCCTGCGGAGGCATTTCTGTTTCTTGTATTAATGCAACTGGTGCAGGTGGTACAGAAACGGTTACTTTAACTGCAGGTGTTCAGCTAACGATAAATACACAATATTGGATTAGAGTATATGATGCAGGCGCTGGTTATCCATCCAACAATACTTTTACCATTTGTGTAACCATTCCTACACCACCTCCAATAAACGACCCTTGTTCTGGTGCTATTCCACTCAATGCGGGGTACTTATGTACTGCAACAACGGGGACGGTAGGGGGAGCAACGCCTGATGGATATGCAGCTACTTGTGGTGGAACTCCATCTGATGATGTATGGTATTCTTTTTGGCCCAATAGTGCTACTGCTACAATTACTATTGTAGGTTCAGCTGGTTTTAACCCTGTTATAGAAGTTTTTCAAGGTTCTTGTGGAGGAACAAGTGTTAGTTGTACCAATGCAAATGGGATAGGAGTAGGTGAGGTCGCCAATTTAGTGGGATTGCAAGCGTTCACTCAATATTTTATTAGGGTATATGATTTTTCAGGTTCTCCTACCACTTATAATTTTGCAATTTGTATTACCGAACCAGCAGTTACTGCAAGCGATTGTGCCACAGCATATAGTATTTGTTCTAATTTTGTTTTTCATATAACAAATACCAGCAATGGTGCTGTTGCAGATCTTCCAGCTTCCGGAACTCTTGGAAACCCTTTTGGATGTATGGGACAATTGGAACAATCGCCTACTTGGTGGTTAGTTAATATCACTGGTTCTGGAACACTTGAATTTACACTGGGTGTTGGTATGCAAGCAAGCTTTTATGACTGGATAATGTATCCTTATAATGGAAACTGTGCTGCTATTCCAGCTAATACGGTAGCTCCTGTAAGATGTAATTATAATGCTACAACTGTTGGGGGAACAGGGATAGTTTCAGCAGTTCCAGCAGGTGGATTTGCAGGCAATTACTCTATGCCAGCTCTGCCTGTGGTGGCTGGGCAACAATATGTGGTGATGTTTAATAACTGGAGCCACGCAACTGCCAATGTACCTTTAGTTTTCGGTGGCACAGCTTCTATTTCCTGCGTTGCTCCTTTGCCAATTGAATTAATTTATTTTAATGGAAAAAAACAAAATGATGGTACTAATCTTTTAACTTGGGCATCAGCATCCGAAACAAATAACGATTATTTTTTAATTAAAAGAAGCACCGATGCAACAAACTGGGATGTAATTGGAAGAGTTGAAGGTGCTGGAAATTCGTCCACTGAAAAAGATTATCAATTAATTGACAAAACTCCTCCTGCTGGAATAAATTATTATCGACTTACACAAGTAGATTATAATGGTATGGCTTCGCAATTCGATATCATTACTATTGATAATTCTTATGGTCCTGCTGGTAAAATAATTAAAATTACTAATATGTTAGGGCAAGACGTCCCTTGGGATTATGAAGGACTTCGTGTAATTTTTTACTCTAACGGTGCAGTAATTAAAAAAATGGGTAGGTAGTATTTGCCAAACAAAAATCAACCAATAATCTTAACTAATAAAAAACAAACAGAAATGAAAAAAAACTTTTTAGTAGTAGTAACAATGCTAACTTTAGCAACAACAATACAAGCACAGAAATTAAAAAAGTATGACAAACTATTTTATGTAAATACAAAACAAGAAACATCAGATGTAACTGTTTTTATTGAAACAGCAGTAGCAAATGACAAAATGCTTAAATTCAAAATTAAAATAGTTAATAAAACCAACGACTATATAATTTATAAAACAGCAGAAACTAAATTAGTTGTTAACGGAAAGGAATATAAACCAAGTGGAAAAGAAAAAGAAATGATTATTTCTCCGTTAGATAACGATTCGAAAGTTATTAATATTATGGGCGATGGATTTAATGCTGCGAGAAGCTGCAACTATGTGATTGATGGATTGTACAAAATTTCATCAAAAGGAAATGGTGTAGCAACTGCTGATTACAAATTACCTGGTGCAAAAGCTGATTTTAGTACAGGAGGATTTAATTGTAATATGACAAGTTTATACAAACAAACTGACGCCACCAAACTCGATTTTAAAGTATCTTATACAGGTGAAAAAACGGGTTGTATCTTCCCTGCAAATGCTACTTTATTAATGCCTGATGGAAATGAGTATCCTGCAAAAAAGCCGGGCGGTTTGTTTGCTAAGCCTGGTTTAATTATTTTAAACAAAGGTACTACTGATGAATTTAATGTTACTTGGGATCAAATACAAGGTGGCAAAGCAATGGATATGCAAAAAGTTCCATTAACTATAAAATGGAACGAAACATTTTGCGAATTAACTCCTATAAACATAAAATCATTATCAATGGATTTGGAGATTGATGAAACGCTTTCCAAATAAAAATTAGTTACAATTAGTTAAACCCAAAACCTACTCCTATGAAAAAAATACTTACCCTTGCAGTTCTATCGAACTTATTTTTTCAACTTTCCATAAATGCACAGGCACCAAACTGGGGCTGGGTAAAAACAGCAGGTGGTGTTCAAGAGGATAATGGAAAAAGCATTGTTACTGATGGTTCAGGCAATGTATATGCTACTGGTTTTTTCAGAAGTCCAACAATAACATTTGGTACCACCACGCTTACTAATGCTGATGCATCAGGAAATACAGATGACATTTTTATTGCTAAATATAATAGTGCTGGCGTTGTTCAATGGGCATTAAGTGAAGGCGGAATGGGGAACGACGAAGGTTCTGGAATTAGTACTGATGTGATGGGTAATGTTTATGTTACCGGAAATTTCACTTCTACAACATTAAACATTGGTTTTGTAACACTTACCAATGCGGATTCTGTTTCACAGCATTACGATATTTTTGTTGCTAAGTTCACCAATACAGGTACAGTTATTTGGGCAAAACGATATGGTGGTAATAGTGATGATAATTCAAACGGCATAAATACTGACATTGGCGGAAGCACCTATATAACTGGAACATACAGTAGCGACACTATTAGATTTGATACCACTACTTTTGTTGATATGGGTAATCTTGATATTTTTCTAACAAAAATTAATTCTTTTGGTGATGTTGTTTGGGCAAGAAATGCGTGGGGTTCGGCAGAAGATAAAAGTGCTTCTGTAAGTACTGATTCACTTGGCAATGTAGGTATCACAGGTTATTTTTTTAGCAATACCATTAATTTTAGTGGCACCACTTTATTTAAAATGGACACGACAGGAAATGACACAATTGGTTTTACAAATGATTTGTTT
>CAILDT010000154.1 GCA_903833025.1 uncultured Bacteroidota bacterium
ATTTTGTTTTTCATTTTTTGCCCTTTATAGTAGCTAAATAATCTATTATTTGATTTATCACAACAGTATCAGAAATAGGTGCACCATAATTCTTCACCATCTTTTTTACAATTTTATCCCATCCTTTTTTAGTCATATCAGGTTGCATTTCTATATATCGTAAGGAGTGGCAGGTAGCACAATTTGTTGTTACCAAATCTACACCTTTAGCATCAGGTAGGGCAACGGTTACATTATTTATATCACTAGAAGTTTCTGCGGGAGTAATTATTTTTGGCTTCACCGCTTCATTATTACAACACGTTAAGAAAACAAAACAACAAAGAAATAAAGAGATGTAGATTAGTTTCATTTAAAAAGTTCTATTATTACTTCACAGTTAAAACTAATGATTCAATTTCGTTTCTCATAAAACCGCTTCTATTCCATTGATGCCACGGTTGCGATTCACCTATTGCGTTGGTTGCTTTTACTAAAAGTTTAATTTCTCCTGCTGATTTAGGTACAAAATTATATCTCCACCTGCGCCACGAATATTTACCGAGCGAAGCATCCATTTTAGTCATTTCCCACGTTTTACCTTCATCCTTACTTATTTCTACTTTCGTAATTTCATCTCCACTATCAAAAGCTAATCCTTGTACTTCGGTTATTGTGCCTTTAGTTAAAACAGTTTCGGGCTCTGGCGAAACAAAGATGGAGCGCACATCTATTTTATTAATAGGTATTAAATGTTTAGCAAGTGAATCAGGTGTTTCGTTTCCGTTTCTTACTCCCTTGGGTACTAAATATGCTTTATCCATCCAATACCCTTTAAACGTGTCGGCACTTACTTTTACTTCATTCAACATACCTACCCAATACGTTGCGTACCAACCAGGAACTACTAATTTTAAAGGGTATCCGTTAAGCATTGGCAACGGCTCTCCATTCATTTCATACGCTATCATCACTTCGCCATCCATACAATGTTTATACTCCAACGACTTTACAAAATCGGGGACAGACTTTAACGGCGGGGCATCCATACCATTAAACGAAACAAATTTAGAATCGGGCTTTGCATCTGCCATCTCTAAAATGTCTTTTAACTTTACTCCTGTCCACTTAGCATTTCCCATTCCACCATTTGTCCACTGCGCACCGGGTACGCGAGGATTAAAATTATTACGTGAGTTGCCAGCACATTCGCAAAGTGCATTTATTGAATAAGGTTTAAACTTTGTTTTTAAATCATCCAATGTAAATTCCAATTTATTTTTCACGTTGCCAGTAATAAACAAATGAAAAGTATCAGCTTTTATTTCCGTTGGAAGATTAGATAAATGCCAACGAACAAAAAAAACATCGTTAGGTGTAAAGTCTTGAAGAAAATATTTTAAAGGTGTTTCAAGGTTCGGTGGTCTGTCGGTGAGGAGCTTCAATGGTTTCTTTTCGGGAGCTGTTACCAGTTTGTCAGTAGATTTTTTAGTTGTTATTACCTCCTTTTGTTCTGTTTTATTTTCATCTGTGTTGCAAGAGTATATAGCAACAGCTAAAACAACTATTAAACACACATATTTTAATTTATCTGACATCTTTGTTATCTCTACTTTTTAAATCAGAAGTAAAATAACAAAAAAATTTCAGAACAGACAAATAAAAGTGAGTAATTAAAAATAGTTAACGTTAATCATAATTCAATTAACCGTTAACCATTGCACACTAATTACTCTTCATCATCCTTTGCACGCCATCGCTTGATTTTACAAAAAAGATATTAGGGAAGCTGCTTACATTAAAATTAGTTTTGGAATTAGCATTTATTTTTAATGCTCCTAAATCTTTACCAAGTAAATCGGTAAATAATAATGCTTCTTCTTTATCAGAAGCGACAATGGTAATAAAATCAACAGCAGGGTTGGGGTATATTTTTACAGATGAACCGCTACGTAAATCTGCAATGCACGTGGCGGTGGCACCGGATTCATTAATTTCGCAAACAGGTGCGCCACCAGCTATTCCACCATCAAAATCAATGAGTTTGGTGAAAGTGAAAGAAGTTATATCACAACTGTAAGCAACACCATTGGAATGTACACCTCCCTGAAAGGCAGTGCCATATAGTTTCCCACTTGCTCCCTGCTTTAGTGCACGTTGAGGAAACTGTTCATCGGTGCCCGTAAAATCGTGTAAATCGGTATATGTATTTGTATTTCTATTGAAACTATAAAGCGAACCATACCGTGAGTTTTCGGGTGAATACTGCTGAAGAGTGCCATATAACAATCCATCTGTTGCCTCTATCACACCGCATTTAGACAAATAAATATCTGACGACAAACTACTGAAATCAAATACATCAGCGTACGCATCAGTTGCTATATTGTAGCTGAAAATAACACCGCTTGAAAAGCTTCCTCCATTATCAGTAGTGCCATATAACTTCCCATCAGTTGCCTGAAACAATTTACCATCGTAAGGGTTAGCACCTGTTGAAGTTTGAAAATCAATTAGCTTTTTATATGTCTTAGTAAAAGGATTATAACTAAACAGAACTCCTTTACAATCCTTGCCTCCAGCGAAAGTACATCCATATAAATTACCATCACTTGCCTGTGTTAAACTTCCATAGGGCTCAATACCATCAGTAGTGGAGAAATCGAAAACATCAGTATATGCATCGGTAACAGGGTCTATTTTATAAATCACACCTGCATTATTTGCACCACCTTTCGGACATAAGCCATATAATTTACCGTCCGCTGCATTTAGCATTTGTGATTGAGGTGCATAACCCAGGTTAGTATTCTTATATAAATCGTGTATATCATTATAAGCACCGGTAAGGGGGGTGAACCTAAAACAAACACAACTATCCTTCCACCGCTTAATTCAGTTATTCCATAATAACTTCCATTGTTGGCAAGTGTCATACCTCCTTGCAGGTATCGTCCTGTGGGATTTGTAAACTAATAAACAGCCTGAAGATTATTACCATCGGCATCGGCGGTAAAAATGGTTCCGTGACCTGAAGCACCACCACCGGTGCAGGTTCCCTAAATGCGGATTTGTGCGTTAATAGTCAATCGGCATACAGCAATGAACAGGATTGTGAAGAGTGTTTTTGTTTTCATAGTGATTTGTTTTTAGAGGGTTTACATTGTTTTACTAATTTTTATAACACCATTTTCTGAAAAAGGAACAGAAAACTTATTTGATAACGCAGGATGTTATTTTATATTGTCAATTATTACTTATTATTTTAAAGACACTATTTTGCCTTAAATTCCATAATTTAAGTACTAACTATCTAAGGAATAACAATTTTCTTCCACCTGATAGCATAAGCACTAAAATAACCTAATGCTCCATTACTAAGATTAGAAGTAGGATTTGCAGGCGTGGAAGACCCGAAAGCGCCGCCTCCTGTACGGTTAAAAGTTCTGAAATATTCGTAAACGCCATTATCAATACTCAACAACTGAATAGTAATAGTATCTCCGCTCACTACTTTTAAATCTGAACTTAATCGTAAATTCTGGTCAATCACTGTTCCATCTCTTAAATTATCAGAGGTAATGTTAATATTATTTGCC
>CAILDT010000155.1 GCA_903833025.1 uncultured Bacteroidota bacterium
CCTGTTCTTCTGACATATTTTTATTTTTAAAGGGCGCAAAGGTAACTTAAAACTTAAAATGGTAACTATAAATATTTATCCCTCTATTTTCTCCCATCATTCAAAAAAGATTTATATTTACATAATCTTTTCACCACATAACTTTTACTTAACATATTAAACTATGAAAAAAACAACTACTCCGCTCTACTTTCTTTTGATAGTAATGGTTTTAACCACCCATTTTTCTTTCGGGCAATGGAACCCCAATACAGCAATTAATACTCCCGTGATTCGGGCAAACAGCAATCAGATAGATTTACGAATGATAAAAGATGGCAAAGGAGGGACTTTTATTGCGTGGAAAGATTATAGAGTGGGTTTACCTGATATTTATATTCAACGGTTAGATTCGATGGGCAACCGTATGTGGGATACCAGCGGAGTGCCTATTTGCACCAACCCTGCCGACCAAAGTACTCCTGCTATTATTTCGGACGGAAGTGGTGGTGCTATTGTTGGCTTTTCGGATTGGCGTAGCGGAATAGAACGCGATGTGTATGCTCAACGGGTAGATTCTACAGGTGCTATTCAATGGACGTTGGATGGCGTTGGCGTTGCCACAAAACCGGTGCGCGAACACAACGAAAAATTAGTGAGCGATGGTGCCGGTGGTGCTATTGTTATTTTTGAACAACAAGTGGGCGGTCAATGGGATATTTGGGCGCAACGCATTAGCCATACCGGAGTTATACTATGGACTGCCGGAGGTATTCCGGTTTGTACAGTTAATGCCAACAGACAAAATCCGAAAGTACAAAGCGATGGCAAAGGTGGTGTGTACGTTACTTGGCAAGATTTCAGAAACTTAACTGATTATAATATTTATGCACAGCGGATAAGTGGTTCCGGCGCATTACTTTGGGGAAATAATGCTATTGAAATTTGTAACGCGCCCGGTGCTCAAACGGATGCTAAGATAGATCCTGACTCCACTTCCGGCGGTGTGTTTATTGCCTGGATTGATAAACGAAACGGAATTGATTACGATATTTATGCGCAACGGGTAGATTCTACTGGCACATCATTATGGACAAACGATGGAGTGCCTGTTTGCACCGCCACAGGCAACCAAAGTGCGTCCGATATTATGGCTAACCCTAGAGTGAATGGCTTTATTGCCACTTGGAAAGACGACCGCGCTGGGAATTATGATATTTATGCACAAAAGATAGATATGAACGGTAATCAGGTGTGGGCTGCCAACGGTGTGCCCATTTGCACCTCTGCTTACGACCAGCTAAACCCTAATATATTGGACGACCACGCTGATGGTGCAATTATAGTTTGGCAGGATTCCAGTTTTGTGGACTGGAATGTGAAAAGCCAGCGCATAAGCGGAAACGGGATGGTACAATGGACCGCCAATGGCGAAAATGTATGCACTGCCACAGGACATCAAACAAGCCCAAAAGATTGTGTGGACGGCAAAGGTGGTGCTATATATGCTTGGCAAGATACCCGAATTACAGGGCTTTCGGATATTTATGCTCACCACTTGTATTCGGACGGCACCCCCAATATGGGCATAAAAGAAAACTATGTGAATGCCGAAATAACCACTTTCCCTAATCCGTTCAGCGATAATTTTACGCTTACCATTAATTTATTAGCTGACGAAAAAGTAACTGTTACAGCATTGGATGTGCTTGGGCAACAAGTACCAATGTTTATTTCTAACCCTCTTATTCAGCAAAAAGGAAAACATACTATATATATAAGTACTGATAATACTGATGTGCCAAACGGTATTTATTTTGTGAAGATAACTGGTACAGGATGGTTAAAAACAATGAAGGTACTGAAAGGATAGACAGTTAGTTAAAAGTTAAAAGTCCAAAGTTACATTGCGCAACTTTGGGCTTTCTACTTTTTAACTTTAAACAATTACTTCTTATTTATTCTTTATTCTTCCTGTTTCTTTTTTTATTACTACTTCTAAAAGTACTGCATTATTAATACTTACAAAGAAGAGACAAAAAAAGAAGACTTACCTCTGTACTTTTTGCTAATGCAAAAACAGGAGGCAAAACTTAGTGTTACTTTTCTTTACTTTTAAAATAAATGCTATGAAAAAATTACTACCCTTTCTTTTATTTTTTATTTCACAATTTTGTTTTGGGCAACTAAATCTTGTTCCGAATCCATCGTTTGAAATTTACGATACTTGCCCAGATAATTTAAGCCAAATCAGTAGAGCAACTGGGTGGTATTCTGCACGACCATCCCCAGACTATTATAATTCCTGTGCGCCTTCTTTGTCGGATGCTTTTATTCCTAGTAATTATTTTGGATTTCAAAATCCTGCTTCTGGTAATGCGTATGCTGGTTTTGAAGCGAAAGACGAATATTCTGAAATAAGGGAATATTTAGGCACCCAATTAGTAAACCCTTTACAAGTTGGCACAAAGTATTACATAAGTTTTAAAGTTAGCTTATCAACAAACGTAAATGCACAAAACTATTGTGGTGTTAATAAACTAGGCGTGCTTTTTTCAACTATACATTATTCAAATAGCAATTTAGCTCCAATCTGTAATTGCGCTCAAGTATATACCGATAGTATAATTACCGATACAACAAATTGGACAATGATTAAAGGTTCTTTCATAGCAGACTCCAATTATTCTTTTATTAGTATTGGGAATTTTTTTAATAGTTTATTGACGGATTCAATACAGGTGGCAGGTAACGAATGTGTAGCATATTATTATTTGGATGATATTTGCGTATCAACCGATTCAGCCTATACTTATAACTATGTTTGGACTGGGATTGAGGAAAATACGAATAAACACCTTGTTTCGATTTACCCTAATCCTGCAACTGATTATATAAATATTGATTTAAGAAATTTAAGTCAGTTGGCTAGTATTTCAATATATGATTTGCTTGGTAGAGAAGTGTTTTTTAA
>CAILDT010000156.1 GCA_903833025.1 uncultured Bacteroidota bacterium
CCAAACTGACACAAACTGCTTTAGACGATTATGGTGAAGACTTTGAAAAAACAACAAACGGTTTCATTGACTACCTACTTTTGGACAACAAAGGATTTCCACTAATAGTATTAGAAGCCAAGAAAGAAGAAATAAATCCACTTGCTGCAAAAGAGCAGGCAAGAAAATATGCAACAGCACAAAAGTGCCGTTTCGTTATTCTATCCAATGGCAACCAACATTATTTGTGGGATTTACAAAGAGGAAACCCAAAAATTATTTCTAAATTTCCAACACCCGAAACAGTTGGTGCTTACACTTCATTCAATCCAAATCCTCAAAGTTTGATTGATGAAATAGTAAAGGAAGATTACATTGCCATTACACAAAAACCCGATTACAGCAAAGACCCAAGGTGGCTTGATGAAACAAAAAGAAAAAACTATTTAGAAGAAAACAAACTTCGTTTGTTGCGATACTACCAAGTAGATGCAGTAAAGAAAATTCAACAGGAAGTGAAAGATGGCAAAGACCGTTTTCTTTTTGAGATGGCAACAGGCACAGGAAAAACCCTCACAGCAGCAGCAGTAATTAAATTATTTTTAAGAACAGGAAACGCAAAACGAGTTCTATTTTTAGTTGACCGTTTAGAATTAGAAGACCAAGCTTGGAAAAATTTTGTAGCTTATTTGAAAAATGATTATCAATGTTGCATATATAAAGAGCAAAGAGACGATTGGAGAAAAAACGAAATAGTCGTTTCAACCGTTCAATCATTTTTATTTAAGAATAAATACAAACGAATTTTTGCTCCAACAGATTTTGATTTAGTTATTTCAGACGAAGCCCACCGGAGCATTGGAGGCAACAGCCGTGCTGTGTTTGAATATTTTATTGGTTACAAATTAGGATTAACAGCAACGCCAAAAGATTATTTAAAAAAGATAGACCCCGATAAATTACACAAAGACGACCCAAGAGAATTAGAAAGAAGAATGTTATTAGATACCTACACAACCTTTGGTTGTGCAGACGGCAAACCTACTTTTCAATATAGTTTATTGCACGGAGTTAAAGACGGTTTCCTTGTCAATCCTATTGTAGCAGATGCACGAACGGAAATAACAACACAACTATTATCTGATAAAGGGTATAGTGTAATTACAACCAATGAAGAAGGAAAAGACGAAGAAGAATTTTTTAAGCAAAGTGATTTTGAAAGGAAATTCTTTTCTGAAAACACAAACAGAATTTTCTGCAAAACATTTTTAGAAAATTCGCTTCGCGACCCAGTTACAGGAGAGATAGGAAAAACAATTTTATTTTGTGTTAGCCAAAACCACGCTGCAAAGGTTACTCAAATACTAAATGAATTTGCAGATAGTATTTTCCCTAACAAATATCAATCTGACTTTGCAATACAAGTTACATCAAGGGTTACAGATTCACAGCAATTCACAATAAATTTTACAAATAACAATCTTGGCGGAACAGGAAACTTTAATCCGCTTTACAAAACAAGTAAAACAAGAGTTTGTGTAACCGTTGGAATGATGACAACAGGTTACGATTGCCCCGACCTGATGAATGTTGGTTTAATGCGACCAATATTTTCACCAACAGATTTTATTCAAATCAAAGGCAGAGGGACAAGAACGCATAATTTTCTAAAAGAACTTTTAGACAAAGAAAATGCACAACAAGTTGTGCAACCCGAGAAAAAGAATTTCAAACTATTTGACTTCTTTGCTAATTGCGAATACTTTGAAACAGAATTTAACTATGATGAAATATTAAAACTCCCAAAGAAAAGCGAATCCACAGGCGGTGGAACACAGCCAAATGTTTACGATACTTACGACAGCACCAATCCCGACCCATTAAAAACAATGATGGTAAAAGAAGTTGGATTGGAAGGAATGAAAGTTGACCGTATGTATTTTGACCGCTTTGAAGAAACAATAAAAGAAGATGCACAAGTACAAAAGATGATATAGAAAAAAGATTGGGACGAAATAGAAAAATACGTTAGTACAAATTATTTTGACAAGCCCGAAGATTTTTATAACCTCACTAAATTACGAACAGCATCAAAGGTTGACAGAAAATTAACCTTGCGTGAAATCATTGAAAAAATGTATGGTTTAATTCCTTACTTCAAAACCAAAGATGAATTATTAGATGATGAATTTGAAAAGTTTGACAGCCGTTATTTACCAAGTGAAGAAATGTTTTCTTTTGCAAAAAATTATTTCAAGTCTTATATCACCGACAAAGAGTTCAGAGAAATTATAGAAAACAAAAATTTCGCTTTGCTCAATACAAACCCCAACGGAGAAGTGTTCCGCAACCTCACACCCGAAATGCGAAACCTTATTCCGCAATACATAAAAGAGAATATTTCATTGAATCAATTTACAGTATAGGTTAATGAATAACTACAATCCAAATATTCACCATCGTAAATCCATTCGGTTAAAAGGATATGATTATTCGCAGGCGGGATTATATTTCATTACCATTTGTTGTGAACGTAGGGGCAATCCCTTGTGGTTGCCCTTTGGGGAAATAACGGATGATAAAATGTTTTTGAACGATGCGGGGAAAATGATTGAAACCGAATGGTTGGAATTAACAACGCGTTTTCCAAATATTGCATTACACGAATATATCACAATGCCCAACCATTTTCACGGTATATTACAAATTACCACGAAACACGTAGGGGCACCCCTTGTGGGTGCCCAAAATACCACCCCCACCAACAACGTAGGGGCGACCCTTGTGGTCGCCCAAAACAATAACGGGGAACAAAATAATGCGAATGGAAATATTGTACGGGCATCCCTTGTGGATGCCCCAAACAATAACGGGGAACAAAACAATAACGGGGAACAAAATGATGCGAATGGAAATATTGTACGGGCATCCCTTGTGGATGCCCCAAACAATAATATTACAACCACGAATAATAAAACAACAACCATTGATAACAAAAGGGCAACCACAAGGGTTGCCCCTACAACGGATGGCACGGGGGAAATAATGGCAGGGCACCCACAAGGGGTGCCCCAACGGTCGCCCGTAACCAATAAAACCGTTGGCGATATGATGGATGCGTTCAAATCAATAACAACCGTCCAATATATTAATGGGGTTAAAACAATGGGGTGGTCACGATTTGATGGCAAATTATGGCAACGTAATTACCACGAACATATCATACGTGATGAAAAATCATATCATACAATTTCAGAATACATTATAAACAATCCTGCAAATTGGAATGCAGACAAATTTTACAAATAAATCGTACGGGCTTGTACGGGCAACCCTTGTGGTTGCCCTGAATGAAAATCTGCCCCAAAAAAACAAAAAAAATGTTAGACACCGAAACAAAAAACCGTATAAACACTGCCCGTGATATTTTAGTAGGTAAAGTGCCCGACCCCAAAAGCCAGGTAGAGCAAATTACAATTGCGCTTATCTACAAGTTTATGGACGATATGGACAAGGAAGCAATTTCATTTGGCGGCAAAGCCACTTTCTTTACAGGCGATTACGAGCAATACAGTTGGACAAATATATTTGACCCTAAAGTAGGAGGACACGAAATGCTTACCCTTTACGGTGATGCAATTGTAAAACTAAATGTTAATCCAAACATTCCACAACTGTTTCGTGACATTTTCAAAAACGCTTACCTTCCCTATCGCGACCCTGAAACATTAAAATTGTTTTTAAAAACAATCAATGAATTTAAGTATGACCACAGCGAAATGTTAGGCGATGCTTTTGAATACCTCCTTTCAGTGTTAGGTTCACAAGGGGATGCAGGACAATTCAGAACTCCACGCCACATAATAGATTTTATTGTAGAAGTTTTACAGCCAAAGAAAAACGAAACAATACTTGACCCCGCTTGTGGCACAGCAGGTTTTTTAATTTCTTCTTACAAACACATTCTCAAAGCTAACACACCCCCTCCTTCCTTCAAGGAGGGGGCAGGGGGTGGTCGCAAAGGAGTTGGTAGTTTGCTTACGCCTGATGATAGAAACAAAATGACAAAGAATTTTGTCGGCTATGATATTTCGCCCGATATGGTTCGTTTAAGTTTAGTGAATTTATATTTACACGGTTTCACCACACCACAAATTTCCGAGTACGATACACTTACAAGCGAAGATAAATGGAATGAATATTTTGATGTAGTACTTGCCAATCCCCCATTTATGACACCCAAAGGAGGAATTAAACCACACAAAAAATTCACCATACAAGCAAACCGTTCCGAAGTATTGTTTGTGGACTACATAGCCGAACACATACACCCAAGCAAAGGCAGAGCAGGAATAATAGTGCCCGAAGGAATTATTTTTCAATCCGCCACCGCATACAAAGCATTGCGGAAAATGTTAGTGAACAAAAATATGTTGTATGCAGTAGTAAGTTTGCCAGCAGGTATATTTCAACCATACAGCGGAGTAAAAACATCTATCCTTTTATTAGATAAAACACTTGCAAAAAAAACAGACAATATTTTATTTGTAAAAATTGAAAACGATGGTTTTGATTTAGGCGCACAACGCAGAGCAAACGACAAAAACGATTTAACGGGTTGTTTGGAAATAATTAAAAACTATCAACGTCATTCCGAACTTGTTTCGGAATCTCCTTTTGAAAGCGACAACAAAAATGTTTTCCTTGTTCCCAAAGTAACCATTGCTGCAAAAGACGATTACAATTTATCTATTGACCGTTACCGTATAAATGAAAACGCACAAACAAGTAACTTTGAATTTGTGAAGTTGGGAGAAGTAGCAGAAGTAATTTCAGGGCAATCACCTGAAGGCGTATTTTACAATGACAAAATGCAAGGGATGCCTTTTTATCAAGGCAAAACAGAGTTTGGAGAAATGTATATCGGTGAACCAAAGACTTGGACAACTAAAATTACAAAAACTGCAATCAAAGATGATATATTAATGTCAGTTCGTGCCCCAGTTGGACCAGTAAATATTGCAACTCAAGAAATTTGTATTGGCAGAGGAATAGCAGCAATTAGAGCTAATAAAAAAATTCTGCAACCTTTCTTGTTTTGTTTTTTGAAATCTATTCAAGGTGAAATAAAAGGAAGTGGCGGAGCAGTGTTTGATAGCATCAACAG
>CAILDT010000157.1 GCA_903833025.1 uncultured Bacteroidota bacterium
CAATTGATTTACTCTGTCAATAAGTTTATACAATTCCACTTGATTCTTCTCCAGTTCATTTTCGCCATTCAACTTATCTACCTCTTTCTGCTTTTTTGTTTGCCCGCCATCAAATAACGGCTGTTCCAAATCAATTGCGGTGAGGTAGCTATCATTGGGAAAAGAAATTCCTTGAAACGAAATTACTTCGGATTGATAAGTAGCTTTAGAAATAAAGGATAATTTAGGTAGCCAATTTTTATTGTCTGTGCTAATATTATTCTTTTCGTTTTCAGCTATCAAACCGTTTTGTTTAATAAGCGGATAATTTCTTTTCGCCATCTGAATACACGAATCCAGCGATAATGTTTCTTTTTGTCCGTAACAAATACTTGTAATAAGTAATATTAATAGTGTTATTCTTTTCATTTTTTATCCTAATGAGTTTTCTATAAATGTTTTTATGGATTTTTTTAATTTGTCGTTACTGAAATCTTTATCCCAATCTTTTCCGTGTGCCTTTAAAGAATGCCTAAACATTGGGGTAGCTATAAATGGGAAAGAACATAATGACTGTAAATTAATCATAAACATAGTAGCGTCCACTTTTTTTATTTCTCCGCTTTTCATTCCTTCTTCTAATACTTGTACCAATCTATGTGTTTTATTCTTTTTAGCAATTTGAATCTTTTGTTTTAATAATTCAGGGTTATTACCTATCTCTTTAATCAGGAACATTGACATTTGCGGGTACTCTGAATAGAAATCTATGATGCCATCTATATATAGGAATAATCTCTTTTTAATGGGAAGCGTGCTATTCGCAAAAACATCCATCACTTCAAAATATTTTGAAAGCGCACCTTCAAATACTTTATCAAAAAGTTTTTCTTTGCTTCTGAAATAATAGTGCAACAAGGCTTTGTTTATTTTAGCGGTATCGGCTATATCCTGCATCCTTGCACCATATAAACCATACTTCATAAATACTTCTTTTGCGGCTTCCAGTATTTTCTCTTCAGTGGAAATATCTATTAACTGTTTCATTTAATTTATCGGTTTAACCATTTAGTTAAACGCAAAAGTAAAATATTTAATAATATGAGGAATAAAAATTAAGAAATTTTGTGATTTAAAATAGTTATTTCGAGGAAGTTCTTCTTTCCTTTTCCTTCATAATCAAACTAAGCTCTCTGCCTGTTTGCCCTTTAACAGAGGTATTTTCTTGCGCTCTGCGAATAAGATAAGGGAGAACTTCGCTCACAGGACCATACGGTACATACTTCGCAACATTATAACCAGCATCAGCCAAATTATAACTAATATGGTCGCTCATACCAAGTAGTTGAGAAAAGAAAATATGTTGATTGGAAGAAGAAATATTCTTTTTAGTCATTAATTCTGCTAGCAGCATTGATGAGCTTTCATTATGTGTGCCGGCGCAAATGGCAATTCGATTTATATTGTCCGCACAAAACAAAAGTGCAGCATCATAGTCTTTATCCGTTTCTTCCTTTGTATTATGAATAGGTGAGGGATAGTTCATTTGCAGTGCACGCGCCCTTTCTTTTTCCATATAAGCACCACGAACTAATTTAGCTCCGAGAAAATAATTTCCTTTAACTGCTAGTTCAAAAGAATGTTTCAAATAAGCTAATCTATCGTTTCTATATAACTGATAGGTATTATATACAATAGGTTTTTCTTTATTATATAATTCCATCATTCTGTTTGCCAAATCATCAATAGCATTCTGAATCCAACTATGTTCTGCATCAATAAAAATAGGAATACCTGCATCGTGAGCTGCTTTACAAATTAAATTAACCCGATTAGAAACACGCTCAAACTCCTTTTCTTCTTCGACAGTTAATTCTTTTTTGGAAGATACCTTCTCCAAAATTGCCATACTTCCAAGCCCTGTTGTTTTAAAAACACAAAAAGGAATATGTTTATCGGTTTTTGCTTTATCAATAGTGTCGGTAGTTTCCGTTGCACAAGCATCAAAAGCTTTCTCTGTTTCCTTTCCTTCCACCGAATAATCCAATATAGTACCGATGTGGAATGTGCTTAATTCCTTTATAGTCTTGTCGCACTCTTCAATGTTTTCGCCTCCACAAAACTGTTTGAAAATTGTTGCTTTAATTAACCCTTTGATTGGCAAGTGAGTTTTAATGGCAAAATTGGTAAGTGATTTACCAATGTTTACAAACCAACTGTTCGAAACCATTTTGAATAACCAATACGAACGGTTAAGGTCTTTGTTGGTTTTACCGGAAAAAGATATTTTAGTGTTATTAAATGAAAGCATAATTATTTTTTAAGCGGTGCAAATATAATTAAAACATTGCTCTATACTATTTTCTTATCTGTCGAAAAGAATTATGTGTGATGATGTTTTTACTACATTTGCTTTTATAAGAAGATAAATAATGACTGAACTAAAAGCATCTAATTACTCCGTATTCATTTCGAAAGAAATAACGAAAGCTATTAACCGCTTTTTAAAAGCCAAGAAAAATGGCTACTCCAAAGTATTTATTTTGGTTGATGAAAATTCCTTAAAATATTGCTATCCACAATTGGTAGAGAAGATAGAATTATTTAAAGATGCCGAATTAATAGAAATTGAAAGCGGTGAGGAAAATAAAACCATTGAAATTTGTACACAAATATGGAGTGCATTAAGCGAATATGATGCTGATAGAAAATCGTTGTTTGTAAATATAGGTGGCGGAGTAATTACTGATATTGGTGGTTTTGTAGCTTCTACATTTAAACGAGGAATTGCTTTTATAAATATTCCAACTACTTTACTTTCGCAGGTTGATGCTTCTGTTGGAGGTAAAGTGGGTATCGATTTGAATAATTTAAAGAATGAAATAGGAGTGTTTAATAATCCTAAAGCTGTGTTTATTAATCCTGATTTTTTATCCACTCTTCATTCTCGTCAAATAACATCGGGTTTTGCCGAAATTATTAAACACGCTTTAATTGCTGATAATATATATTGGCAAACAATACTTTCCGCCGATTTTTCTGATGCAGATTTGTTAGAAGAGCTAATTATTACTTCAATAAAAATAAAAAATGAAATTGTTCTTCAAGACCCCTGCGAAAAAGATAAAAGAAAGATGCTGAACTTCGGACATACTATCGGACACGCAATAGAAACTCTTTCGATGGAAGGAAGCAGTAAAAATAAATTATTGCACGGAGAGGCTGTGGCAATCGGAATGATTTGCGAAAGTTATTTGTCTCATAAAATAAACAAACTAAAAAAAGAAGAAC
>CAILDT010000158.1 GCA_903833025.1 uncultured Bacteroidota bacterium
CTCACCCTTCGCAACCTTTAAAATAAACGCATAAAACGCTTAAAAACACCCATCTCTACACCCAAATTAGTTCAGTTGATGTCCTAATACGTTCAGTCATTGTCTCGTTTTGTTCAGTTAATGTTTCAATCTGTTCAGTTAATGTTCTAATTTGTTCAGTTAATGTTCTAATATGTTCGCTTTATGTCTCAAAACGTTCAGTCATTGTCTCGTTTAGTTCACTTTACTCACCAATTATTACACTTTACTCGCAAATTATGCTGCTTCACTCACCGATTATTACATTTCATTCACAAATTATGCTGCTTCACTCACCAATTATTACATTTCATTCACAAATTACGCTGCTTCACTCACCAATTATTACATTTCACTCACCAATAATGCAGCTTCATTCACAAAAAATTATATTTCATTAATCAAAAATCGTACTTTTCTAAGTACCTATGTTTCTATCAGGTAAAAAAAATCTCCCTCCAATTTTACAACCCACTGCAACAAAAATATTTTGCGATATTTGCACCCCGAAAAAATAAACAATAATAAATAACAAATAATCAATAAAAAGATGAGCGAAGGCAGACAAATAATATTTTCGATGGTAAACGTAAGCCGCACATTACCAGCCGGCAAAACAATATTAAAAGATATATATCTATCCTTTTATTACGGAGCCAAAATAGGAATCCTCGGATTAAACGGCTCCGGAAAATCAACCCTATTAAAAATAATAGCAGGTGTAGAAAAAAACTACCAAGGCGAAATCCACTTCTCACCCGGCTATAAAATAGGGATGTTGGAGCAAGAACCTCAATTGGACGAAACCAAAACAGTCATAGAAATAGTACGCGAAGGAGCACAAGAACACGTCAACATCCTAAACGAATACGAAGCAGTAAACAACAAATTTGCTGAAGAAATGACACCCGAAGAAATGGACAAGCTCATCAATCGCCAGGCACACCTTCAAGATTTAATTGACCAGTTTGATTTGTGGAATTTAGATAATAGATTGGAACAAGCAATGGAAGCACTCCGCTGCCCCGAAAGCGATGCACCGGTAAAAAACTTATCGGGCGGAGAACGAAGAAGAGTGGCACTTTGCAGATTATTAATTCAAGAACCCGAAATATTATTGTTGGATGAGCCAACCAATCACTTAGATGCGGAGTCTGTAGATTGGCTGGAGCAACATCTCCAAAATTATAAAGGAACAGTGATAGCAGTTACCCACGATAGATATTTTTTAGACAACGTAGCAGGTTGGATTTTGGAATTGGATAGAGGAGAAGGCATCCCTTGGAAGGGCAATTATTCCGACTGGTTGGACCAAAAACAAAAACGATTGGCAACCGAAGAAAAAACAGAAAGCAAACGTCAAAAAACATTGCTTCGCGAGTTAGATTGGGTGCGACAAGGAGCAAAAGGGCGACAAACAAAATCGAAAGCCCGCTTGCAGAACTATGAAAAAATGTTGGGTGTGGATGCAAAAACAAGCGAAGAAAAATTGGAATTATTTATTCCTAACGGTCCCCGTTTAGGTAATGATGTGATAGAAGCAATAGAAGTTTCGAAAGCATTTGGCGATAAATTATTATACGAACACCTCAATTTTAAATTGCCACCAGCCGGCATAGTAGGAATTATAGGACCAAACGGCGCCGGTAAAACCACATTATTCCGAATGATAATGGGCGAAGAAAAACCCGATACAGGCGAATTTAAAGTTGGCTCAACAGTTAAGATTGCTTACGTTGACCAAAGCCATACCGAGATAGACCCTAACAAAACAATTTATGAAGTACTTACCGGAGGACACGAAAACATTATCATTGGCGGACAAACCCTAAACTCGCGCGCGTATGTTTCCAAATTTAATTTCAACGGAAGCGACCAAGGCAAAAAGTGTGGAATACTGTCGGGCGGAGAGCGTAACCGTTTGCATTTAGCGTTAACATTAAAAAAAGAAGCAAACGTTTTATTATTAGATGAGCCAACCAATGATTTGGATGTAAACACACTTCGTGCATTGGAGGAAGGATTAGAAAACTATGCCGGTTGTGCAGTAATCATTTCCCACGACCGCTGGTTTTTGGATAGAGTATGTACTCACATATTAGCTTTTGAAGGTAATTCGCAGGTTTATTATTTCGAAGGAGGATATTCGGAATACGAAGAAAATAAAAAGAAACGATTAGGAAATGTGGAACCGAAGCGAGTGAGATATAAAAAATTAACGGTATAAATAATTTATCAATCATTGGTACATCGGCACATCGGTACATCAGTACATCCGCACATCGGCACATCGGTACATCAGTACATCCGCACATCCGCAATCATTTTCATTATTTTAATTTCTACCTCATCTCTTTTTTCGCAAGATAGTTTAAAGGAAAATATTGTTTTGGAAGTAAAAGCAAAACAACGTGCACCAGAACAAACCAAATGGGAAAAATTACTTTCTACAGAGGAGTTTAAAATTAGCTTCCGACTTTCATCTATTGGCTCTTCTGATTTTTTAGACCTGAAAATAATAAGAAAGAATCCCCAACCTTTTACTATCGGACTTAATCAAAAGTTAGTGTTCTACTTTAATAATTCCGATTCAGTTGTTCTTTATAATACACAAGCAACAAATAGTTGCGACGGCTGCGGGTCAATAAATATAGTGGACATCCGCCATACAGGTATCGAAGTTACTTATCTGATAAGTAAATACGAATTAAAAAAACTGGAAGATAACTCGATAAATAAATTTTGTGTTTATACCGATGGAGAAAAAATTCAAAGCTTTTTGTTTGCATCCGAATACAATAAAATTTTAAAAGCAATAATGCTTACACAGGATTTGTAAGTCGCCTATCCCTAAAATTAATTTTTGACTTGGGCTAAAGCCCACCAGTATCTACGTTTCAGTAACCCCGACCTTAAGGTCGGGGTTAGAACGATTACTAACCAATTGGGCTTTAGCCCTAACTTACTTAAGTATGTAGATAATCTTAAGGATAAGTGAATTTA
>CAILDT010000159.1 GCA_903833025.1 uncultured Bacteroidota bacterium
AATAAGAAATTAATATTGAATAATTAACTATTAACCATTGGTGCTACCTTCTTTCCAATTAATTCAATAGAATTCATAAGTTTCGAATGAGGCAAAGCGGCATTGTCCATCTGAAAAGTAAATCTAGAAACTCCACCAAGCGCATTGCTGTGTCTGATTATTTTTTCTGCTACTTCCTCTGCACTACCAACAAGTAAAGCTCCTAAATTTCCGTTTTGAGCATCAAACCTACCACGTGTTACTGGCTGCCAACCTCTTTCTTTTCCAATTCTTGTAAACGTTTCGGCATATCCTGGATAATAATCATTTATCGCTTCCTCGGTTGTGTTTGCAACATAACCCAATGAATGTAATCCAACTTTTAATTGTTGTTCCTGGTGCCCTGCTCTTCGTCCTGCTTCTCTATACAGGTCGATTAGTGGGCGAAACCGATGAGTCTCACCTCCTATTACAGCTACCATAAGCGGCAAACCCAATGTACCTGCCCTTATAAATGATTCGGGAGTGCCGCCTACACCTAACCAAATAGGAATAGGGGTTTGAAAAGGACGCGGATATATTGCCTGATTAATTAACGGAGCACGAAATTTTCCTTGCCAATTAACTATTTCATTTTCTCTAATCGTCAATAAAAGATTTAACTTTTCAATAAACAACTCATCATAATCTTGAATATTCAAACCAAACAAAGGGAATGCTTCGGTAAAAGAACCACGTCCCACAACCATTTCAGCTCGTCCTTTTGAAATCAAATCGAGTGTGGCAAAGTTTTGAAATACTCTTACAGGGTCGGCTGCACTCAATACTGTTACAGCACTTGTAAGCCGAATACGAGTAGTGCGAGCAGCAGCAGCAGCAAGTATTACAGCAGGTGCCGAATCAAGAAACTCTCTGCGATGATGTTCGCCAATGCCAAATACATCAAGCCCTACTTTGTCAGCTTGCTCTATTCTTTCTAGCAATTCCGATAATGAATTTAAACCATTACTTGCATTACCAACTGCATTACCTGCCATTAATGCAGCAAAACTATCAATTCCTATTTCCATATTTATTCCATTATGTTTTCATAAAAGTTTTACAAAAGTAATCTTAATTCAGGTGCGGAAAAGTGGAGACGTTGTTTGTTATAAAATAATAATTATGCTGCCTATAACAATGCAGCTTGCACCAATCATTGTTTTCAGGTTTGTTGATTCTCCTAAAAACACAATAGAAAAGATAATTGCGAACGCTACACTTAGTTTGTCTATTGGTGCTACCTGAGAAACTTTACCTAGTTGCAACGCTTTGAAATAAAATATCCACGATAAGCCAGTTGCAATTCCTGAAAGGGTAAGAAACAATAAATTATACTTTGTAAGCGAGCCAATGGAAGCTATACCGCCTCTGTAAAAGGCAATGCACCAAGCTAATATTAATATTACAACAGTACGTATGGCAGTCGCTAAATCAGTATCTACTCCTTTGATACCTATCTTTGCAAAGATGGCAGTAAGTGCTGCAAAGAAAGCCGATAGCAAAGCGAAAATCCACCACATAGTTTAATTTGAGAATTGGAAAATAAAAAGCGTTTTACAAATAATGTTTCTTGTCCTTCACTTTCTTAATGATAAAAAAGACGACCAATATTAAAACAAAAACAAGAATAGAAACAAATGAACCAGAAGAAACGAATTTAGAAAGTTTGGTATTAAATGAAATAGACGTTTCGTATTCAGCCGATTTACAAGTGCCTGCAATAACATTTTTAACAAAAAAAGAAATATGTTCTGCCAAAAACTCATTGCTGAAATCTTCGCCGTGCCCACCACCAAGCTTTGTATTTAACTCGTAACAACCACCTAAATGTTTATAGCGCAATGCAATATTAAACGAACCATCTCTAATATAAGGATATTGAGGCGGGGCAAATCTTTTGTAAGGTACCGAAGAATCGTTAGTGCCGTGAAACATTAATATTGGCATCGCCAATGCTTCTTCTTTACTTATAAATGCAGTATCTGGTATAGGTCCCCACATATTAAGTACGCCACGTATTTTATATTTATCAGTTAAATCGTTGGTTGATGAATCAATGCTACCTAATAGTTTATGGCAGTTGTCGGGGATTACGGTTGCGATAAGTGAATCTACATTTTGTTGAGTAAGAAATGCAGTTGCCAAACTAATATCACCACCGGCACTTCTTCCGCCAATAAAAATGTTGGTGGTGTCAATACCATATTCTTCGGCATTATGCACAAAATAACGCAAAGCAGCTCGTGCATCTTGGTATGCTCTATACGCGGCAAATACGCCTGATGGTATTACCTTTCCTCTTGGGTTCCATACTTTATCTTTATCGTCCCACCCAACACGATAATCTATTGTAGCTGATACAAAGCCTCTTTCGGCAAGCATTGTACATACTTTGTTCCATTGTTTCTTTTGGCTGAAATCATCTTCCGTATGAAAACCACCACCGTGCAAAAGCAATACAAAAGGACGATGTTTTAAAGAATCCTGCTTTAGTTTAGGATAAAAAACATTTAGCTTCTGCGTGTCAATATTGTTTTTCCAATCTTTCGCATACCCATAAACAAT
>CAILDT010000160.1 GCA_903833025.1 uncultured Bacteroidota bacterium
CTCTTTTAAAATTAGCCCTTGAAAAAGACAGTCCTTTATATCAAAAAGAATCCTTTCTCCTTTTGGATAATATTCTTCAAGGTTAATGGTTATTAATCCACTTTCTGATACTTTATTTACAATTTCATTTTCCATTTTACATAAACCCTAATTCCAATTGTGCTACTTCGCTCATCATTTCTTTTTCCCAAGGCGGTTCAAAAGTCAAATTAATTTTTGCTGAACGAATCCCTTCCACATCTCTCAACTTCTGTTCTACTTCCGGAGGTAGTGTTTCTGCTACCGGACAAGAAGGAGAAGTTAATGTCATTTGAACATTTAAGTTATTTTCTCCGTCCAAATTAATTTCATAAATCAATCCTAATTCCCAAATATCAACTGGTATCTCTGGGTCGTAACAGGTTTTTATAGTATCAATAACTCGCTGGGTAAGTTCTGTATTATGTGTATTTATTATTGCAGGCATATATTTTAATTTTGAACTTTATAAACTAACGCATCTAATTTCATTTGTTTTATCATACTTTCCAAACCACCTGAACGCTTCATTGAAAGCATTCCTTTTAATCCAATCTTTTCGATAAACAAAAGTGGGGCATTTAATATTTCTTGTGGTGTATGTCCTGAAAGAACCCTAATCATCATTGCCACTAATCCTTTTGCATAATCAGCATCTGCATCAGCTTTAAAATATATTTTACCGTCTTTCAATTCGCTGTATAACCATACATTTGCCTGGCATCCCTTTATTAACCTGTTTTCTGTTTTTAACGAATCATCCATCTTTTCCATTCCTTTTCCTATGTCAATAAGGTGTGCAAACTTGTCGAATAAATCTTCAAAAATTTCAAACTCTTCTATTATTTCCTGTTCTGTATTTTCAATTGTTTGCTCCATAAAACTATTTTATTCTCTGAATAGATTTATTCAAGGCAACAATAAAAACATCAACATCTTCCTTTGTATTATAAAATGCAAACGATGCACGAATTACACCTTGTAAATTATAATGCTGAAGTAAAGGTTGCGCGCAATGATGCCCCGTACGAACTGCCACTCCTTGTGTATCTAACAAAACTCCAAGGTCGTAATTATGGATTCCTTCTACTACAAATGAAAGTACAGACGCTTTGTTTTTTGCAGTACCAATTATTTTTACACCTTCTATTTTGTTTAATTCATCCGTCGCATACTCCAGCAATTCTTTTTCATAAGCTGCAATATTCTCTATTCCTAAATTATTTACATAATTAATTGCGGCAGCCAAACCAATGCCCCCAGCGAGATGTGGAGTACCTGCTTCAAACTTCAATGGCAAATCAGCATATTCTGTTTTTTCAAACGTAACTGTTTTTATTGTTCCTCCCCCTACTTGATAAGGAGGCATTGCGTTCAAGTATTTTTCTTTGCCATATAAAACACCACTCCCGGTAGGTCCAAATAATTTATGTCCGCTGAAACAATAAAAGTCACAATCTAATTTCTGAACATCCACCATTGTATGTGCCACTGATTGTGCACCATCTATAAGCACAGCAATATTTTTTTCGTGAGCTAAATCAATTATTTCTTTTACTGGATTAATAGTTCCAAGCACATTCGAAATATGCGTAACAGCAACTATCTTTGTTTTCTCATTCAATAACTTTTTGTATTCATCCATTAATAATTCTCCGGAATCATTGATAGGAATAACCTTTAGCACCGCACCTTTTTCTTCACACAACATTTGCCACGGCAAAATATTGGAATGGTGCTCCATCACAGAAACAATTATTTCGTCTCCAGCAGAAATATATTTTTTACCGAAAGAATGCGCCACCAGATTTATTGCATCGGTAGCTCCTTTAGTAAAAATAATTTCGTGAGGATGTTTGGCATTCAAATGTTGTTGAATTGTTTCCCTTGCTTTTTCATACTCAACAGTCATTTCCTGGCTTAAAGTATGTACACCTCTATGAACATTTGCATTTTGATATTCATAATAATGGGTAATTGCGTCAATTACTACCTGTGGTTTTTGGGCTGTAGCTGCATTATCGAAGTAAATAAGTGGCTTTCCATTGATTTTTCGCGTTAAAATAGGGAAATCTTCACGTATTTTATCAATATCAAAGGTTTTGGAGGTTATGGTTTTGGCTTCATTCATAATTAGGGTGCGAAATTAAGAATAATTCTAAATA
>CAILDT010000161.1 GCA_903833025.1 uncultured Bacteroidota bacterium
ATTAATAATATTAATTCAATTGCAAAAGAAAACCAAATGCATATTGATGTTGTTGTAATAAATGATTGTTCAATAGATGCAACATCTGAAATAATTTCAAAATTAAATTGCATTGCTTTAAATCTTCCAATCAATTTAGGGATTGGTGGTGCTGTGCAAACTGGCTTTAAATATACCTTTGAAAACAATTACGACTTTGCCATTCAAATTGATGGTGACGGACAACATCCAGCAAATGAAATTCCTAAGTTAGTGAATACTGCTATTAATCAATGTTTAGATGTGGTAATTGGTTCACGGTTTATTTCTAACGAAGGATTTCAATCATCAGCAATCAGGAGATTTGGAATAAATTATTTTAAAAAACTAAATCGCTTTTTAGTTCGAGTAACAATTAATGACAGCACTTCAGGATATAGATTACTCAATAGAAAAGCGATGGAAATTGTATGCGAATATTATCCCGATGAATACCCTGAACCTGAAGCGATTATTTTATTTTCATTGAATAAATTAAAAATGGGAGAAGTATCTGTTACAATGAAAGAACGGCAGGGCGGTGTTTCTTCCATCGGAAAATCAGCTTCAATTTATTATATGTTTAAAGTAACATTGGCAATTTTGTTTACTTTTATAAGAATAAAATTTAAAACAAACCTTAATAAATAATACTATGGTACGAATTCAGATTATTGCAATAACAGCGAGTGTATTGTTTTTATTATACATAGCGCAATTAATTATAAAAGGAAAACTGCGTGAAGAGTATTCTATAGTGTGGATAGTATGCACAGTTGTTTTAATTCTTTTTTCTTTCTGGAGAGATGGATTAGAAATTATTGCTCATACTTTAGGTGTTTTCGAAGCACCTAATTTAGTTTTCACTGGAGCAATCTTTGCAATTTTTATTTATCTGCTTCACTTGTCTGTTGTGGTTTCACGGCTTCATTCTCAAAATAAACAACTTGCGCAAGACATTGCTTTGCTGAAAGAGAAAATGGAAAAAAAAAGTTAATCTGTTTTATTTTCTAAACAATCCCTCCATTCAAATCAATGCAGGAACCAGTTAAATAAGCCGTATCTCTGATGTATTGAATGGTATTAAAAATATTCTGCGGGTCGCCGAATTCATTAAATGCTATTTTAGATTTTATCTTTTCTTGAATTTCTTTTGGTACAGTATTTATCATTCCTACTTTAAAATATCCTAGGTTAATATTATTTATAGTAATAGATTTCTGTGCGTTTTCCAATGCAATGCTTTTTATCATCCCATTAAGTCCTGCTTTAGATGCCGCATAAGCTGATGTTCCCAATACTCCTGTTTGAGCAACAATCGAAGAGAGATTAATAATCCTTCCATAATTCTGTTCGCGCATTAATGGTAAAACGGCGCGTATTAAATTATATGTTCCCGTCAAGTTTACATTAATAACATTTGCCCACTCATTCACATTTGATTTATGTGCAAATGAATTATAAGATATACCTGCACAATTAATAAGTGTTATTTTTTCTTCAGCGGAAATACTTTTAGAGAAACTTTCCACCTGATTATTATCAGTAATATCAAGTTGAATACAATTCTTGTATTGTTCTCCTTCTGGCTTATTCAAATGGTAAGTCCCTATTATATCTTCTCCACTTTTATAAAATGAATTGAATAAATAATTTCCTATTCCGCCGTTTATTCCTGTTATTATTATCATTTGGTTTTATTTATTTTGTTTTGCTTTTTCTGTTTTAGCCCAATTCAAATTTCCTTTCGCAAGTTTATGATTAGGATTTATTTGTAATGCTTTATTTCCGGCTTCTATTGCTTTATCATATTGTTTCAATTGCACGTTCGATGCACATATATTGCTATAAGCATCTACAAAATCGGGTTTTAATTTTATTGCTTCTTCGCAATAATTAATACATTCCTGATATTTGCCTTCTTGATATGATTTTAAACTAGCATCCAAAAGTCCTTCCGGCGTTGCCTTATTTGCAATTACATTTTTGGAAGCATCCAGATATTTTAATGCTTCTGCATTACCTGGTATAATTTGTAAAGTGTTTTTCGCAAGTTTAGATAATTTATCAAAGTTACTCGTTTCTTTATACACTTCCATAAGTTTAGAACGTGCTCCTATATGAGCCGGCGAAAGTTCTATTGCTTTTGATAAATTAATTATTGCTTCTTCATTTCTATGTACATCATTTAAAAATTTTCCGTAGAAAAACCACGTGTCAGGATAAGTCGGACCAATTTGTATTGCTGTTTTAAAATAATTTTCTGCGCTTATCTTATCTCCTGTGGCTTCTTTTAATACTCCCATATTTACATATAGAAAAGAATAATTAGACCACATCGTTAATGCCTGTAAAAAATATTTCTCTGCTTCGTTGTAATTACCAATCTTCATTAGCGATAGCCCATAGTTCATTAATCCTCTTGCATTATTGGGGCTTTTAACAGTTACATCTTTCCATAAACTTTGTTCTGTATTCCACACTTTATTACGTTCCCATACACCATAAGCATAACCCGACAATAAAATAAAAACGAAGCACAGCATAGCTACCTGAAAATTATTATTTGCAGATTTTAAACGTTGCCGGTATTTCATCAGCATTAATCCTACTGCCCAGCAAACGCTTATTGTAAGACCTATGTAAGGAAAAAATATTCGGTGATCATTTAATACTTCTGCAAAAGGAATTATACTTGAGGAAGGAATTAATGCCAGAAAAAACCATATTATTCCAAATGAAATAGGACGTAACCTTTCGTCCTTCGAAAACAAAATAGCAATTAAAATCATCACTGCAATAAATATACATCCAAATAAAAAATTAATATTCCAAATGTTTTTCAATGTCTGCCAATCAGTATCGGCAGATAAACCGAACGGGAAAAAGAAGGTGGTGAAATAATGTACTATTACAAACGGTTGTGTTATTACAAAAGTATAAGTAGATGCACCACCCGATTGCCACGTTTTAGGAGTAAAATAATCTACCCACTTGTACATTATTGCACAAAAAACAAAAGGCACTATTACTACTTTTATTGCTTCCCACAATTTACTTAAGTGTTCTTTTCTAAACATTTCTGCAATCGCAATTTTTTGTTCAAACAATAAAATATAAAAAAACAAGATAGGAGAAAACATTACTGCCGAAGGTTTTGCGAGTACTCCTATTCCGACAGGTATTAAATAAATAAATGTTTTTTTACAGAAAGGAGAAAAGACATACAACGCCAATCCGAGCACAACAAAAAAAGTAGATTGCAAATCGCTGCGGGCAATTATATAATTTATTGTTTCTGCATTTGCCGGATGAAGCATATACCACAGAGTTGCGATGGCTGCAATATAAAAGTTCCAAGAGCTTTTATAGGAGATGTCAAACAATTTAAAAATCAAAAAGAACATTAGAATACCCTGCAACAGAAAAATAATAAAGGACGAAAGATGGAAATAAAATAAATCATAACCGTGTCCCATCCAATAATCAATAGCTAACGAGGTGCTAACTATAGGACGATACGATTGGTTTTGTGGGAGTGAACTAAAAGTAGTTCCGTCTTTAAAAAACAAAGGAATGTTTTTTATATCCTGTATAAACAAATTATTTTCTATCGTATGCGAATCATCAAAATGAAATGAGTTTTTAAAATGATTGGAATAAGTAATAGTAACAACCGCTATTAACAGCAGCAGAAATATAATTGTTTTTGTTCGGGAAAGATTTTCAAATAAATGTTTAAACATAATTACTTTATCAATAGAAATTGTAAAAAGTCGAATAAATACTTCACCCCTTTATCTCCGCCCCTTGAAAAAGAAAGGGGGAGTTACCTGAAGTGCCCTGTACAAAGCTCGTCACACCTTGGCACCCCTCCCCTTTTTTCAAGGGGAGGGGCTGGGGGGGAGGTTAGAATAATTCGCCATCAAATATTCAGAAAAAGCAAATAGTTGAGCTTCGGCAAAATGCTTTGTGAGCACTTGTATTCCGAAAGGCAACCCATTACTGTGTTTTCCCAATGGTAAAGAAATAGCAGGTATTCCAGTAATGTTTGCCTGAACAGTAAAAATATCTTCGAGATACATTTCGATAGGGTCAGCACTGTGCTCACCAAATTTAAAAGCAGTTCCGGGTGTGGTGGGTAAAATAATAAAATCGTAGTTGTTTAATATTTCGTTTGTTTTGTTTTGTAATAACCTGCGTACTTTTTGTCCTTTTGAGTAATAAGCATCATAATATCCTGAGCTCAAAACAAATGTGCCAAGCATTATTCTACGTTTCACCTCCGTTCCAAAGCCTTCTGCGCGCGACTTCTTATAAGTACTTTCCAAATCAGTTGCATTTTTGCTTCGGTAACCAAATCCTATCCCATCATAACGAGCAAGGTTAGACGACGCTTCGGCAGTAGTAAGCACATAATATACAGGCACCAAATAATCCAGATAAGGAAACTCCACAGCTTCCACAGTATGTCCTTCTGATTTTAATTTTTCAATCACACTATATATATGTGCTTTAATTTCGGGATTCAAACCTTCACTTTCTATAATGTCCTTTATATATGCAATTCGGAGTTTTGCTGGTTTAGTATCTATTTGTTTCGAATATTCAGGAACCAATTTAGAAGAAACCGTACTATCATATTCATCATTGCCAGCTATTACCTCCATTATCAAAGCAGCATCAGCAACATTATTTGTAATAGGTCCAATCTGGTCGAACGACGAAGCATAAGCAATAGCCCCATATCGCGACACTCTGCCATACGTAGGTTTCAAACCTACCACTCCACAAAACGAAGCGGGTTGCCGAATACTCCCGCCAGTGTCCGTTCCCAAAGATGCCAAACATAAATTGGCAGCAACAGCAGCAGCAGCACCTCCCGATGACCCACCCGGTACGCGGCTTTCGTCCAACGGATTTAATACATTCCCAAACGCCGAATTTTCGTTCGAACTCCCCATTGCAAATTCATCGCAATTGCATCTTCCTATAATAATAGCATCTTCCGCCAACAATCGTTCAACAACTGTCGCATTATATAACGATTCAAACCCTTCTAATATTTTTGATGATGCAGAAACGTTATGCCCTTTATAGCAAAGATTATCTTTTAACGCAATCACCATCCCGGCAAGCTTTCCGGCAGTATTCGTTTTTAATTTAGCATCCACTTCCTTCGCTTTTTCTAAAGCCGAAGTATTAAATACTTCTAAAAAAGCATTCAACCGTTTAGCTTCATCAATCCTATTGATATACCATTCCACTAATTCAACACAAGATATTTTATTATCAGCTAAATCAGATTGTATTTCAGAAAGCGACTTGTAAATTTTCAAAGTAAATTAATTAGGGATAATAATAAATACAAAATCCCCTGCGAACAGAGGAATTTTATAACGTCAATTTAAACTAAAACTAGTCCTTTTTTTCAGGCGACGAACCGCTTTTTTCGTCATCACCTTTCGAAGCGTCTTTAAATTCTTTAACGCCCTTACCAAGACCTTTCATCAATTCAGGAATCTTTTTACCACCAAAAAGCAATAAAACTATTACCAAAATAATTACCATTTCCGAACCACCTAAGTTCAAAAATCCTATGAGTACACTATTTAACATTTGTTTATTTTTTTATATGAGCCGCAAAGATAGTAATAATATATTACTTACTCCTTTACAAACTTATTTCTAATTATTCCTTTTTTTGTTTGCACTTCCACAAAGTAAATCCCTTTTGCAAAAAAGCTTATATCTAAGGTTGTGTTTTTGCCATTCTGAACTTGTTTCAGAATCTCACAACCTAAAACATTATATATTGCAATACTTTCAACATTCGCTTTTAAACTCTCTACATTCAATTCATTTGTTGCAGGATTTGGGTAAACATTTATTTCAGAAAACATATTTATCTCATTTATTCCAATTGCTGAACAGTCCACTACACTTATATCATCAATATAATAATAGGAGAATGGCTGAGTCCCACCAGTAACATTTTGCAGATTAGTATTCGCATCAGTATGGAAATTGCCTATTGTCAAATATTTTTCTCCTCCATTAGCTGTAAAAGTGCCTGAAACAAGCATCCAGTTAACTTTATCATTCAACACATTTGTTAGTGGGTTCTCCACTTGTGGAGTTACATATTCTATCGCATTACTACCGGGTGTTGAGTCCAACAAGCTATCAACGGAAAAGTAAGCTCCCATATTACTTATCGCAAATTCAGAAGTGTCAGCTAACGAAACATAAAATTGAACACAATAACTATGATTTGAAAATAAGGTTGAAGTTAAAGGCACTTCGACGTACTCTCTATAATTCATAGAATAATAATTTACTAAAATACCAGCGTAACCGTATCCACTTCTTGCAGGTTGGTATCCTATTGCATTTAATGGAATTCCTACTGTACTACCATTTGAGCATGTATCATATAAATCTGTACTGGAACTGTTACTTGTATTACCATATCTTATAGAAGGTTGAAACCAAGGAGGGGCCTTATAAATAAAGCCTTGGTCAGGAGGGCATTGTATTACCGTTTCAAAACCGTACTTAGGAACAAGATTTTGCGATTTTGTTTCAATAATCACAAAACAGAAAAAACAAAAGGAAGATAAATAAAGTTTCATTATTAAATTTTTTTGAAAAACCACTTTTTGTAATTTCTTACAAAAAGTAGTTTTGTTTTTTATTTAATAATAATCAGTTTGTCTGATTTCACTCGCCTATCTCCAACCTTCACGCAGTATGTTTATACACCATAACATCCTATTATTATTTTAAGAGACAACAATAATAAACCAATAAATCTATAATAGCAAAAAACAGAAAGGATTTAACAAATAAATAAAACAAAAAATAAAATTCCCCGCTGGCGCGAGCGTCTTTTCCTCTCGTGCCTATTATTATGTGGCGTCCCGCCACTCTTATAAATTCCATTTCATTTCCCACTTCTATTAAAAAAAATCTCCGTGTCCCTCCGTGTCTTCTCTTTTTTCTCTGTGTTAAAAAATGCACACCCACCCAAAACAATCAACACTTGCCCCCAAACAATTAACACTTGCCCCCAAACAATCAACACTTGCCCTAAAACAATCAACACTTGCCCCCAAACAATCAACACTTGCCCCAAAACAATCAACACTTGCACCAAAACAATCAACACTTGCCCCCAAACAATCAACACTTGCCCTAAAACAATCAACACTTGCACCAAAACAATCAACACTTGCCCTCAAACAATCAACACTTGCCCCAACGCAAACAACCTCTCCCCTAAATCTATTTGCATTGTTTTAAAATCAAAAACCTCCAAGCATCAATAATAACAAGCACTTTCAAATAAATCTAATTCAAAATAATATTCACATAACTTCCCCCCTCTCCTTTTTTTAGGAGAGGGGGTAGGGGGTAAGGTCTCTTCAATTAAAACTATTTTCAAATTCAGTCTTATTAAACGAGCTTTATCAAAAAAAGAGTAGTCTATTTGCGCAATGGAAAAAACATTCTCAACCCATCTCTGCAATTACATCCGAATACAAGGTGCAAAAAAATTTGCCTCCCAGTTAGCTTTTGCTGATGCTTGCGGTGTTTCCGAAAAATTAATTCGTAACGTATATAATGGTACACATAATTTCCAAATAGATAATTTTGAAAAAATTGCTTGCGGTTTAGATGAAAGTATGTCCTATATACTCATTCAAATTAATTACTAAAATAAAATCAACACAACTAACAAATAAATAATAAACTAAAAACAATAAACAAAATGGACTCAAAAGAAACAAACCTAGTTAATATGATTAACACCGTTGTTGAATTTTCCGACGCCAACCCAGCACCAGTTGCTGGCATCGCTATGTACGGTGTTACATTAACAATAGTCAAAAACAATGCAATAGCAATCGGCATCTTAAATGGTGTCGTTACAGGCACAACTAAAGGAATTACGTCAGATACAAAACAACTCCGAAAAACAATGACAGACTTCGCTATGCAATGCGGCTCTGCCGTTTTTGCTTACGCCAATAGCATCAATCCAGTTAACCAAACCCTTGCCGCATCCGTTAATTACCCACAATCAAAATTAGATAGACTTACAAAAGAAGATGTCGACGATGTATGCGCCGTCATCCGCACCGCTGCCAACGACAACATTGCCGTCCTCGCTCCAGCAGGCATCACAGCACCCATCGTTGCCGCCTTCGGTGTCGCCATCAATAACTATAGCAACTCCATCCAAAAACCCCGTCAAGCAATCGTTTCCAAAAAAAATAAAAAAGAACAAATGACCGTCCTCATTCGTTCCACTATAGATATACAACTAATAAGAATAATGGATAGATTAGTTACATCCATCAAAGTTCCTCAAAAAGATTTTCACGATGGCTACTTTTCCGCCAGAGGAATCATCGATGCCGGCTCACAATTCACCAAATTCAGAGGCAATGCAAAAGATAAAAACGGAAACCCACTTCAAAACGTAATAGCAACACTCACCAATCTCGCCGACAATTCAATAACATATACCTCCAAAACCAATAACCTCGGCAGATTCAAAAACGTAATCGTAAAACCCGGTAATTATGATATAGTTTATACTGGCAACCACCTTTTAACTCAATCCGAATTAGATTATCACTTCTCACCCGGCTCATCCAAAATCCACAAAATAATTATGCTGTTCATATAAATTAATTTTTTTGGAAATTAACGTCACACCTCGTCACCCCTCTCCTTTTTCAATGAGAGCGCCTGTCCCGCCCTTCTGCGGGAGGCAGGGGGTGAGGCAAAAAAATCCCGCTCTTCATCAAAGCGGGATTTTTATTGTCGTCAGTATCCAATTTCTACAATAGACCTCTTTCATAATTCGTCCTGCATATTTCACCAAACACGTCATTGCGAGGGCTTTTCGCCCGAAGCAATCTAGTTTTAATGATGTTGTCGGAGATTGCTTTGCGAAAAACTCGCAATGACGTTAGCTCTTTTTATATATAACGGAATGAATTGTGAAAGAAGTCTAACTAATTATTTTGAAATAACCAATCTTCAGGGTCCAATTTTGTTTTGCCTTTCCACACCTCTAAGTGCAAAATAGTATTCGAATCACTTTCATTATAAATAATAGAAGCAATATTTTGTTTTGTCTTCACCTTGTCTTTCACCTTTACTGACACATCTTTTAAGTTCGAATAAATAGATAAAAACTCCCCGTGCCTCACTAATATATATTGCCCCGAACCCGGTATGTTACCAACCGCCGTAACTTCGCCATCAAAAATAACGCGCGCCATCGTGCCATTACTTGTGCTTATATCCACACCATTATTATTCACATCTATTTTTTCCATTAACGGATGCGGATGCACTCCAAAATGTTCACTTATAATTCCTTTTGTAACAGGCCAAGGAAGTTTACCTTTGTTTTTCTCAAACGAATTTGAAAGTTCTTGTGCCTCCGGAGTCAACACTAATTTCAATGGTTTCGGTTTATTATCTGTTTCTGCTTCTTTCTGCATCTTCTCCAATTCCTTTTCTATCGCCCGTTGTATCGCAAGCTGTAGTTTTTCCGAATCTCTTTTCTTTTTGTCTAAGTCCCTTTTCAAACTTGTTTCCTGTTCTTGCAATTTCGAAAACACTTGTTCCTTCTCTCCTTTTTCAGTAGTCAAACTTTGTTTTTCTGTTTCCTGATTCCCTAATAATAAACGTTTATCCACTTTCTTTTTTTCCAATTCCACCACTTTATCATTCAGCACTTTTTTTGTTGTCGTAATCTTTTCAGCTTGTTTATGCCTGTATTCACTATATTGTTGAAAATATTTTAGTCGTAAAAATGCCTGTTCAAAATCTTTCGAAGCAAAAATAAACATCAACCTACTCGACGCATTTTGATTTTTATAAGCATAATAAATCATTTTCCCATATTCAGCTTTTAACCGAGCTAAATCAGATTGCAAACCGGTAATTGCCAAATTGTTTTCGTTTATCTGTCGGTTTAACGTATATATCTCATTGTTTATAGTAGCAATCAATTCTTCCCGCACCGATATTTTTTTGTTTAATAACTGTAATTGATTAGCCGAAAGTTTTTTATTCTTCTTCGTTTCTTCCAACAGTTGATTAGTATATTCAATTTCTTTTTGAAGCTGTTTCTTTTTGTTTTCCAATTCTACTTTTGTCTGCGTTTTCTTTTGTGCAAAAGAAACTGCTGTGCCCAGCAATAATGCCGAACAACAAATAAGAACAAGAAAAAATAACTTACTTTTTTTCTTTATATACAATTTGTTCACAGTCATTTGGTATTTTAAATGGGA
>CAILDT010000162.1 GCA_903833025.1 uncultured Bacteroidota bacterium
GTTTTGTTTTGTTTAGTTTTGTTTTGTTTTGTTTTGTCCTTTTATTCAATATCAATAATGACAGGGAAATGGTCAGATTGGTATGTATTGCATTTTTCTTCGTAACCATGATAAATAAATGCATTCGTAATTCTAGAATAAATAAGAGGTGTTACTAAAATATGGTCAATCATAGAGTATTCATTAGGTGATGCAACACAATTATTATTTTCGTCATACCATTCTGTATAGCGTTCTTGTTGGTCTATTTTTTCGGCGACACTGGTTAAACCGCCATTCACCTTTAATATTTCTAGAACGGTGGATGTCGGCTTATTTGAATTCATATCTAAAACGGTCCCGTCAAAATCATTTAAATCGCCTAATACAATGACTTCCATTTTTTTGTCCAAATATTGTTGAATTACTTCTTGTAGAACCATGGCTTGCGCTTCGCGTTCGGCGCAGCGGGTTTGGTCCGTTGGATACGCCAACAAATGCGTGGCAATTAATGCCGTATTAATAGTCGTATCTTTTAGCACGATTTTGAGTTCCGTAATATAATGTTTGCTTACACCCGAACTGGATACTGAGCCTGTATAGCCACACTTAGACCCAGGAATGGGATAATTATAGCGATTTTCTGTGCGATATAAAGGTACGGTAGGAATTATATTAGATAATAATCCCACATTTTCTCCCGTGCTGGTATCTTTACCTTGTATAAAATACGGCAATAACGGTTTTGTTAAATCTTTGGAAACATCCTGCAACTCAGTTACGCCTTCTATTTCGCAAAAATTTACAATGTCGGGATTCAAAGAATTAATCACTTTGGATATGGTGGTTAGATGAGTTTGCGCGGCGGTTCCATTTTTCCACGGGCAGCCATTACCGGGGCAATCTGCCTGACTATAATAATCAATAAATAACCATTCCACATTGTATTGCATAATTCTGGTTGCTTGCGTAATCGCAAATAAAAATATTGGGCATAAAAATGTGTGAAAACGCATTTAATATAATATGAATATAATTTTATATTAAACGATTTTTTTATTTCTTTTTTTCCTTCTTTCCTTTTTTTATTCTTTCCTTTCTTCCTTTTTCTATAATAAATATTTATCTAATAGCGGCGAATGGCTCGCCAGGCACTTTGAGAACCACTATTTTGGTCGCCACCATTGGATGAATTATTATAATTACGATTAATCGCGCGTTCTTTTAAATACCGCGAATAGTCTGAACTATCATACACGTATTTCACGTTGCATGATGCGGGTGGAACTCCGCCTTCATAATCGCAAGTATCTGCAATATGACCGAAATGATTTTTCAATCCATGAAGACCCGGGCGACTCTGGAATGTCTGGCAAGGACCACCGCATGAATAGTTCGGCCGACTTAGGACGTCCCCGGAATTTGTTACCGCGCGAAATGGCGTTACGCATAATGCTCTAACACCACTATTTGGTTTTCCAGGCACAACGGTTGTAGGTATCATTGTTCGCAAATAATTGGTATTCCATGCGTCCTTTAATATAAAGCGATTTTGTGGGAATTCGCTAGAATTATCCGAGACTTGTAGTTGTTGCGGTATAAATCCAGGAAGACCTCTACCTAATCTAGCCTGTTGAACATAGTTTGTTCCTAAATTGCCATCCACTTTTGCTAATGAGGCATAACTAAATAAAGGGGGGGAACCTACAGAACCGTATAAATGATTATAATTAGTTGATCCTTGAAATCCTGGCATATATATAATAATAATGATAAA
>CAILDT010000163.1 GCA_903833025.1 uncultured Bacteroidota bacterium
AGGTTAATGCTTTTGCAAGAGGTGTAGATAATAAGCAGTGGATATTAATATTGAAACTGTATGCCGGCGACAATACAGGCGATATTGCAGTTGTTTGGGGTAAAAACTCTGATGCTACTACTATCAAAAATTTAATAGGTGACATATACGAATTATTAAATAAAACCAGATTGATAGATGAACGCAAAATAAATTCCTACACCCGCCTTTTTATCACTTTAGGTTTAATTGCTTCTTAATTTTCAATTATTTTAAAAATAACAGCGTTCGCTGGAACTTGCTTTCGTTTCTTTATTTCCTCCTTATTTATACATTCCTTTGCACCCGAAATTAATTTTCAATATTAATAATGAATAATGAACGGTTTAAGTTTAAATAAAAGCAGAAATGTGTTAAGTAAAACCTGTTTAGGCCTAAATCAATTCTGTTTAGGCCTAAATCAATTCTGTTTAGGCCTAAATCAATTCTGTTTAGACCTAAATCAATTCTGTTTAGGCCTAAATCAATTCTGTTTAGGCCTAAATCAAAACTGTTTAGACCTAAATCAAAAATAGAAATATTAATCAATTAAATAAATAAAAAAATGGCAACACTTTAAGATGTAAATGTGAAACTAACCGTTTTTACAGTAATTGAAAAACCACTAACGGTGAAACAATATATAACTGATAGCGTGGCAACGGGCTCGGCAGCAGTTTTATTTAAAAATCCGTTTATTGCCACAGCTTTTTATACGCTTGGTACAGCTGCTGCCGCTGATATTCAGACTGCTGTAGATGACTACACCCTTGCACCCACCACAGGTAACGAAGGCACCATATTGGATGCCATTGTGGCAGGTAAAAGCTGGCTTAAACTGTATGCCGGCAAGGTGGAAACAATTTCCAATACAGATGCAAACCGTTCTACTCGCGAAGAAGCAGCTACTAACATTACTAATTCGTTTTTAACTCCACAAAAATTAGCAAACGCCAGCAAAGGAACACCCGAAACACCCGTATTAACGGGTTCAAACGTTGGAGCAGGTAAAATGAAAGTTAAAATAATAAATGGTGAAACGTTTTTGCCAAACAGAACAAATTTTTTGGCAGTTCAGCTTCCCGAAAGTACAACTCGTGATACACCCGACCCTGTGGTTACCTTGGTAAATGGGCAGTTAAAAGTAGTGTCGGTTGGTGCGTGCGAGTGCATAACTTTATGTGCAAGCGGAAAAGGAAGGGTTGCTACGCTCACTGCTTCCAATACAGGCAGCAGATATGCCGTATACGCGTATGCTCAAAACAGCAAAAAGTTTTTAAGCGATTTATCAGAAGTTATTATTGTAAAAGTTTAATTATCGGTTAATGATTAATAAAAGCTCCGCAGAAATGTGGGGCTTTTTTTGTTGGCAAATTTTAAATTATCCAATCAATTTAAAACTATATTTGTGAAGTGAATAAAGTGAAAGGTTTATGAAAAAAATAATGTTATTGGGTTCGGGCGAACTCGGAAAAGAATTTGTAATTGCTGTAAAACGTTTAGGTCAATATGTTGTTGCTGTGGATAGTTATAACGATGCACCTGCACAACAAGTAGCCGATGAGCGCGAAGTAATTAATATGCTTGATGCGGAGGAGCTGGATAGGATAGTGGCGAAACATAAGCCAGATATTATAGTTCCGGAGATTGAGGCAATACGTACGGAGCAGTTTTATGGCTACGAAAAGCAAGGAATAAAAGTAGTGCCATCAGCCAAAGCAGCTAATTTTACGATGAACAGAAAGGCGATAAGAGATTTAGCAGCGAAGGAATTAAATTTAAAAACGGCGAAGTATGAGTATGCAAATAGTTTGGATGAGTTGATTGCGGCAGTTGGTATTGTTGGGATACCCTGTGTTGTTAAGCCATTGATGAGTTCGAGTGGTAAAGGACAATCTGTTATTAAAAACAAATATGATATTATAAAAGCTTGGGAATATGCACAGGCAGGCAAACGTGGAGATTATACGGAAGTGATTGCAGAAGCATTTGTAAAATTTAATTCGGAAATAACATTGCTTACTGTTACACAAAAAAATGGTGACACCTTGTTTTGTCCGCCAATAGGGCATCGGCAAGAGCGTGGTGATTATCAGGAAAGTTGGCAACCTGCGGAAATAAATCCCGAACATTTAAAAGAAGCGCAAACAATGGCGGCACAAGTTACCAAAGCACTTACAGGTGAAGGCATTTGGGGTGTTGAGTTTTTTCTAGCTGATGATGGAGTCTATTTTTCTGAACTATCTCCTCGTCCGCACGACACAGGAATGGTAACATTGGCAGGAACGCAAAACTTTTCGGAATTTGAATTACACGCTCGTGCAGTGTTGGGGTTGCCGATTACAGAAATTACGCTGGAGCGTGTAGGTGCTTCGGCTGTTATATTGGCAGAGAAGGATGGAACGGCTCCAACATATAGTGGTTTGGAGGATGCGATGAATAATAAACAAAGTGATGTGAGGATATTTGGCAAACCTGTGGCTCGCCGATATAGAAGGATGGGCGTGGCTTTGGCGTATGATGTTGTGGGGAGTGATGTGGAGAAAGTAAAAGAACGGGCGATGGAAATTGCAGGGATGGTGAAGGTGGAATAGACCTCACCCTTTAATCCCCTCTCCTTGAAAAAGGAGAGGGGGTAGTACTTAAAATAAAAATTAACTTAGCACTTCGTACTCTGGCTCCCCTCCCCTTTTTAAGGGGAGGGGTTGGGGGAGAGGTAAAAAAAATTA
>CAILDT010000164.1 GCA_903833025.1 uncultured Bacteroidota bacterium
AGTAATATCAAGTAGAGAAGTATTGGATGAAAGATTTGCAGAAGTGTCAAAAAAATACCCTGATGAAAATGTTCCTCGTCCTCCTTACTGGGGAGGATATATTTTAAAACCAACTGCAATTGAATTTTGGCAGGGTCGCCCAAGCCGCCTCCACGATCGTATTTTATATACGCTTGAAAATGGTGTTTGGAAAATAGAACGTTTAGCTCCTTAAAATATTTCCTCATTGTAAGAATTTTTTTTCAAAGCAATCTCTAAACAAAAAATCCCTCCCGTTAATTAACGAGAGGGATTTTTTTGTTTAAAAAGATTTTCTTCTACTCTGCCTTCTTAGCTGCCTTTTTAGGAGCTGCTTTTTTAGCTGCTGCTTTTTTAGCTGCTGCTTTTTTAGGAGCTGCCTCTTTTTCTGCTTTTGGAGTAGCTGCTTTTGCAACAACCTTTCCAGTTGATTTTTTCCTTGGTCTCGAAACACCGTGCGAGCCCATTGTTATTTTACCTCTGCGAGTTTTTTTATCTCCTTTTCCCATAATTTGTTTTTGTTTTTAGTTTATTTATTAGAGTACAAACGTACATACAATTTACATAATAACAAAACTCAATGTCATTGCTTTCCTTTTTTCTCTATAAAGTCTTTTTCAATCAATTCTACTTTTCTAATACTATTTCGCAACCATTTCAATAATAGTTCTTCTTTTTCCAGTTCATTCAAATGCCAGTTAATAGGTATTTTATGTAATTTTTCGGTAAGCGACCGCAAACACAATGCAGCAGAAACAGAAATATTAAAACTCTCAGTAAAACCATACATTGGTATTTTTACAAATTCATCTGCGTGTTCTACCACTGTCTCGGAAATACCAGTCAACTCTGTTCCAAAAAATAATGCAACTGGGTTACCTATTGTTAAATCATCAATGCTGCAAACATTTTCATTTGGGGAGGTGGCAACAATCCGGTATCCTTTTTCCTTTAATTCATTAATACAAGTCAGCGTATTATTTTCTTCCTTCCTGTATTTATATAAGTTCAACCATTTTGGCGAACCCATCGCAATGTCTTTATTTAAGGTATATGCGTGTTTATTTTCAATGATGTGAATATCCTGTATTCCAAAAATATCACACGATCGTAACACAGCACTTGCATTATGTGGTTGATATAAATCTTCTAAAACTATTGTAATGTGGCGGGTACGGAAATTTAGCACTTCATCAAATTTGGCTCTCCGTGTTTCAGAAATAAATTGTGAGAGATAGTCAATAAGTTCTTTGTTCATTTGTTCAACTAAGCTCTCCCATTCGATTTCGCAACCAAATTTGCAATCCGATATAATAGTCGTGCTCCAACATTCGCATCCCATTCATCACCTCCAGGTGCTACTTCATTTATATCAAAAGCAATAATTCGTTTTCCTGAATCCACTATTTTTTCTAAGAGCATTAATATTTGTTCAAACTCAAAACCTCCTGCAACAGGAGTTCCCGTACTCGGACAAAGTTTTGGGTCAAGACCATCAATATCAAAACTTAAATAAATTTCATTTGGTAATTTCGAAATAATATCATTGCAAATACTTGTCCACGTTACTCCATCCAATTGTTTATGTTTTATATCTCTATCAAAAAAAGTAACAATACGTCCATTAGAATTCTGAATCAAATCATATTCGGCTTCGCAATAATCACGAATACCCACTTGCACCAATTTAGAAACCTGTGGAATTTTAAGTGCATTAAACATTATCGAAGCGTGTGAAAACTCAAATCCTTCGAATGCATCCCTTAAATCAGCGTGAGCATCTATCTGCAATATTGCAAAAGAATTATTTCTGTTTGCCAATGCTTGAATCAAGCCAAGCGGCGTGCTATGGTCGCCGCCAAGCAAAGCAACAATTTTATTTTTTTCAAGAAAAGAAGAACAAATTTCTTTCACCTCATTATTCATAATCACACATTCAGCATTTATCAGCTTTTGCGTTTTCTTCATATCCTCATTTGTTTCAGGGGTTTCCCCCTCCCCTAGCAAACTTATATATTCTTCAGCCTTGCGTCTCAAACTCTCGCTTTTGCTCTCAATATCATTCGATGGTGTCTCCATCGCAATTCCTATTTTCCACGCATCTTTTATTTTCGGGTCAAACAAATCAACCTGATAGGAGGCATTATAAATTGCCTGAGGACCTAAAGCAGTTCCTCCCGAATACGACACGGTTACTTCCCAAGGCACTGGTATCACTACTACTTCCGCTTCTTCGGTTGTAAATGGCAATCCATAAATATTGTTGTTTTCATCACCCAATCCATTAGGGTCAAAGTTGTTTATTTTTTCTTGTTTGCTCATAGTTTATAATTTTTGAGTCGCGAAAGTATAAAAAAAAGTCCCACATTGCTGCGAGACTTCTTTTTCTAAAACACATAACATATGAAATAAACGGTTCCTTACTTCGTTTATTCCACCTCAAAAGTAGGCATAGGTAGGATATCCGAAAAATTTATGAGATGAATTCTTTGATATTTGAGGTAAAAAAGAAAAATATTTAATGTTTCCTTTTTAATTATTTTTGTACTTATATAAATCCATCTCCAATAGATGAAACGCTTTACATATCTATTTTCCCTATGCCTTTGCATCATTTCCCTTAATGCGAACAGCCAATCTACAGGCACTGGAAAATACTTTCTTACTATAGACACTACAATGCAAAACAAAGTAGATAGCTTAATGAATATCGCCAACTCGTATTATATGCTTGGTCAAATTACTATCTCCATCGAATATTATAACAAAGCACTTATTATAAACCCCAACTTCGCCAAAGCATTTTTCAATCGAGGAAACTCCTATTTCGATTTAGGAATAAATAATAAAGCTTGTGAAGATTGGCAGAAAGCGAAACAATTGGGACATACGGAAGCAGATATGAGTTACTGGAAATTCTGCGAATAAGGTTTGTTTTTTAATATTTCGAAACTAAATACCCATTTTCCAAAACAAAAT
>CAILDT010000165.1 GCA_903833025.1 uncultured Bacteroidota bacterium
AGCATGTTTATCCCATAATTTACATCTAGTATGTAAAATATATTTATTGCTTTCAATGACTACATCTGCATAAAAGTGTTGAATAAGTTCTATTACAAGTACTTCATTAATGTTTTTCGTACCATTCGTCCAATGTTTAAATAAAACACAAATTTCATCTATTTCTAATTCGCTTGTGTCTGCTTCTACTTCGTTTGCGCTTGTGTCTGCTTCTACTTCGTTTGCAGCTGCGCCGGCCCATTCGACTGAGTTTGTATCTACAGCAACAATCGTTTCTTCCCAAAACCGCATAAATAGCGATACTACTGGCAAATGTATACTAGTTATGCCTATAAAACAATCAGTAGTTTCATCATAGTTCAGTTTTTTCTTCAAAATAGTTTTCAAAGTTTCATAAAAAATAATATTCGGTATATTCCGTTCATCCAAGAATTTCTTCCACACAAAAATCATATTTTTAGCATTTATTACTGCTGTCGGAGACAATGTCAATGATTTTTCAATAAAATTATTTACAATACTTTCTTGGGTATTTTTACTCAAAAATAAAGCGTGTTCTACCATCATCGAATCATTACAGCGTTGTAAAAATTTATCAGCAGAGCCATATCGCAAATGATAATGCGCTGCGACGCAGAGAAAATCCAGCATATGTTTTGTTAATAATGGCGGTATATCTATTTTCTTTTGATTAATATAAATTAAACGACAGTTATTGTAATTATGATCATAATATTTATATTTGATGTTTGTAAAGATATTCGGTACTCCAAGAAAGGTATAACATTGATTACCAATCTCTCTAATAAGTTCTTTTAATGCAGGAGGAAAAATATAAATAGGATCAGTTGTACTTGCTTGCACTGTCGGAGCTTGCACCTGCTGCGCTTGCACTGTCGGAACTTGCACCTGTTCATGGTTTGCATTTGTATCAATTAAATCCCGTTGTTTTTTCTTAAATAAACATTCCCCCACAATAGACAAAAAATATTTAACATGGTTACGGGTTTTAAATATCGACGGACATAATGTATTAAAAACGAATTGTATAGTGACTGATTCGGGAATAGCATTTAAAGGTGATCGTTCTTTAATCCGTTTTATAATATTCTTATTGACTTTATGCCGCCAATCTCTCAAACATTTTTCCGATGAAATCATACTAAAAATTTGATGATAAATATCGTCTTCATTCCGCAGTACAAAATGTAAGCCGTCATAATGCAAAAACAGTTCGGTCGGCGGGCTATAATAATAGTTATTTTTTTGGAGAAACCGTGACGTAAATTCGTCGCGATTTGCGCTTAAAGTATTGCGCCGAGCTTCGCGCTGTTTGTTTAGTTCATCTGCGTTATCTAATGCAATGGGTAATAAATTCTCGATATAATTTTGTAACCGGCCATAAACATAATCATTCGTTTTATGTTTATTAATTAATTCATCAATTATCGTATGAAGTTTATTTTCGGTTGTAGCTAAATCCATTTATATAAATACTTAATATAGCTTTAATATAATCGCTTTAATATATTTATATAAATGTTTCAATACAGATGGCAAGGAGCATTGGAAAATGCCAAGAATAGATGTGTTGATACGTTTTATAATATATCTTATGCCCTAACATGTATAAACTAACGATGGTAATTAATACAATGAGTACGTTAAATATTTGTTGAGCGTGTTTATACATTCTATACTATGCTTACAAAAATATATTTGTATAGGTTTACAAATA
>CAILDT010000166.1 GCA_903833025.1 uncultured Bacteroidota bacterium
AGATTGAGGAAACCTAAATTTGAAGCACCAAAAGCCAAAGACATAAAAAAGGTAAATTACGAACAACTTGTAGGGATTGACCCTGGTGTTCGTTCTTTACAAACATCTTGTAATGATACAGGTAGAGTAATTGAAACAACCACGCCCAGTTATAGACATGATTGTAAAATGAAATATGCTTGTAAGAAAAGAGAAATGTGGTATAAAAATTGGGAACATTATGAAATGTGGAGAAACATTCCAAGTTTCAAAACCACAAGTTTAGACAGAATGCGAAACTATTTCAAATATGTATATCCGCATATGAATGTTATTTTCCAGTTTCATCTCTATAAGAACTTTCGTGGTTTATCTTTCCGTTCCTATTGTCGTGGAAAAGCAACTTTACATAAGATTTGCGAAAGCATTGTTGGAAAGAAAAAAACATTAGTAGGATTTGGAGATTTTTCCCAACAACATGGTTTAGTAAAGAAACATCCTACCGCACCCATAAAGAAGTTCAAAAATGAACTACGGAAATATTGTGATGTGGTAGATGTAGATGAATATAATACCAGTAAAACTTGTAATTGTTGCCATAAACCAATTGAATTGTATAAAAATAAAGTAATACGAAAAATGCGAGATGGAACATATACCAAAGCAAGATTGTCTCAAATCAACAGTGTAATCCGTTGTAAACTCAACGAGTGTAAATTATGCTGTATGGATAGAGACATCAATGCTTCAAAGAACATTCTGTATTTATTGAAATTACAAAAGGCGGGAAAAAAGCGTCCTGAATGTTTCTTACCTTCTTCTAAGGAAGAAGTCCAATTAACTATAATTAACTGCGATACTCCTTCGGGAAGATAAGTATGTTAAGGCGTGAAATTCGCAATTATCCTTCGCATATTTTTTTGTCCTCTAAAATGGGCGTTTTAAATGTGCAAAGGTGTAAAATAGAGAACCTACATCACTCGTTCAAATACATACAAATATTGGTTATCATCTCCTCCAAACTTATCCGGTGGCTGAAAGCCACCTACTAAGTTAGTAGTTGGGCTCTTGCTACGCAGTGAGCCCTGACCACACGATGCCATCGATGTCTTGGCGTTCATAATAAACCCCGAATTACTAGCCATTTTCAGTATATCTTCGATCGATTCCATACGCATCGTATTCTCATTCTGACGAATATGCTGTGTTTCTTTGTCCTTAAATGTCTCTTTCAATGTCACAGTTTCCTGCTTGAATTCGTAAGTTGCATCATACAAGAAATCCACAAATTCGGCAGTTGTCGTCGTTTTACGCTCTTTCGAAACTGGTTGCATTGTTCTCCACAGTCCGGTCAAATCCATTATACTATCTTTAAAGGTTCGCGCTGAGAACTTATCTTTGTCCACTAAATGTAACACTAAATATCCATTGGGTTTCAACCAATTATAACAGTTACTGAAAAATATCTTTTTATCTGAGAACTCATAAATCGTGAAATTTGTGCATAGTATATGGGTAAATAATCCCTTCTCAAATGCCATAGTGTCTACCATATCCCCCTTGATAAACGACAAGTCGGGATATTTGGCCTGAGAAATATCGATCATTGATTGTGACCGGTCCAACCCATAAGCGTTGTAACCTGCATCGACCAATTCTGCCACGATACATCCTGTGCCGGATCCTATGTCTAATAGGGTGCTATTCTTGGCATCCGGCTCGGTCATCTTGATAATCTCGTACAATTCGCGCTGACACGTTTTTGAGCGGTCTGTAATCCCGTCATACACCTCGGCATAGAAATCATCGTAAACCGCTAAATCGGTTTTGAGAACAAATGGGGATTCTTGTGTGAATCCTTCCACCTTCTTTTTCGGAGGTTCAGAGAACTTGTATAAATAATAAAAAATTAAAACTAAGGTCATAATTAACAATGCTTTTTGGTAAAATAATCGTGGATTATTTGATTTTAAGATGGTGTAAAAATACCGGAACATTCTATATTATGAATCGATGTTTTTTTAGGGTTTTTATGATTAAATATTCGGTAGGTCCTACAGGCAAATTTTGTTTGATACGTTGAAGCCCATCTTTCAAATATTGTAAATAATTAGTGCGGTTTACCGAGAGCCACCACAAATGAATTCCAAACAATATTGCTCCACAAAGGAAATCCTCCTCATAAAATCCGGTTTTGCGTAAGACCCATATTGGTATCACTTTTATAATAAGATTGACTAATATAAAGAGACCTACATTGATAGGTGAATTATGGTAATAAAACATCAGCGATAAGGTAACAATGTTGTGCAAAACAGCTAACCATAACCAACTTATGGGGTTATATGGTATTATTTTTGTATAATAAAGAAAAAACCACGCCAGGATCCAATAAGAAAAAGTAAAATCATACCTAGGTCCAAACGGCGATGTCGTTAGTTGTTGGGCTCCTTCGGAGCCCTGACCAAAAATCTCCTGATTTAGTTGTTGGGATCTTCGATCCCTAATCAACATTTATTATATTATTATTAGAAAATAAAAATAAATCGTAGGGGGTACCCTACAATTCCGGAAAACGTGAAAAACGTCCGAGAAAGTCGACCGAGGTTTTTGAAAATGGACAAAAATAAATGTCCAAAAAAATGTCCAGATCCAAAGAGTTGAAATGAGCATTTTGCAAAAACTATGGTTGTTACCATTTTGCAGTAAAAACCGAAATAACGAATTCAAGTTGTTAGCATAAGAATAATTGGACAAAATGATTTAGAGGCTTTTTTGTCATTCAAAATAATAGTGCATTTTTGTCCCAAAAGTCCCAAAAAATTATTATGAATATCACTGTTATGTATATTGATGTAAAATTTTTTTCTAAAAATGTTTTTTGTTACTGAAAAAATTGCTAGGATTTTGAATGACATTTTGAATGACAAAATAAATCTTTTAATATATTGTTATCACAATCAGTAACAATTCAATAATTATAATTTATAAAATATTTGTATTAGTAAAAAAACGTGTGAGAAAGTCGACCGAGGTTTTTGAAAATGGACAAAAATAAATGTCCAGAAAAATGTCCGGCTCAAAAGAGTTGTAATGAGCATTTTGCAAAAACTATGTTTGTTACCATTCTGCAGTAAATGCTAAACTTATAATATTGGATTGTCATCATAAGAATTTTTGGACAAAATGATTTAGAGGGATTTTTATGTCATTCTATATTAATGACAATGAGTGACGATTTTGTCCCTAAAAATTCTTCTGAATTTTTTTGTAAATATTGTGACTATAATACGAAGTATAAAAGAGATTATGATAAACATTTACTTACTGCAAAACATATACGAATGACAAATAATGACAAATACT
>CAILDT010000167.1 GCA_903833025.1 uncultured Bacteroidota bacterium
CCTATTGGGTCTTGCATAAATAATCCCCAGTTTTCTAAATTGTGAAATATTTTGGCACCAAGTAATCCAGTGAACGCTGCCAATAAAGTTAGGTTGCCAACTTCTTGATACGGATGCACTGTTTGTTCTATCCATTTTGGTTCAGGTAGTTTTGTTTTTTCTTTTTCGCGATACTTCATATACACTGATATTGCTGCTAAAGCTAACCCTCCAATAAAATTTCCTTTTAATGAAAGTAAAAAACCTTGAGTGTTTTCTGTAAACGCTGTAAAATTAAATGCGACATAAAATAGTTTATAACCTATTAAAAAGCCGATAATTGCTGAAGTAATTAACTCTGCAATAGTTACTTTTTGTCCGATTAAAACTTTAATTGAAGAGGTTTTTAATAAGCCTTCTTTTTCTTTTCGTTTTAATTCTTTAGTCCAAAAATAAGCACCTGTTAAAAAAGCAATGGCAACAAAAAAGCCAAAACTTTGAATCATTTTAAAGAAGGGAATATCCCAACCGAATAAATCTTTTATAGCGTAATAAAGGGATGGGTACACTGTTGAAAATTATGAATTGTGAATTATAAATTATGAATTGCGGGGCGAAGGTAGTAAAACAAGTAGTGCCAAATAAAACATTTGGCACTATGATAATAAATATCATTTTGCTTTTCGAACTTTGCGTTTTTGCAAGAAATAATTACTCTTTAACGTTTTCAAACTTCACAATATCACTTGCAAAATCCATAAAGAATTTATGAGCTGAAGTAAATACAAAACGATTATCGCCTACTTTTTCGATAATGTTTCGGCGGTTAAGGGTATTAATAAAGTTCTTACGATTTTCAGCATCTTTCAATTGTTTAGTTGATAAAATTAAATCGATGTAAGAAGAGTTGGTAAAATAGTTCTCAATCTCCTCCACTTCAAACTCGCTATATTGAATACGTTCAAGAAAATTTTTTCCATCTCTATCTAATTCATAGCTAAGTAAAGCAATGAAAATACATATATCTCGCGATAGCATTTCATTTGATTCGTCGGAAATCATATATATATAGTGCTGCGAAAATTTTAAATCATAATTAAATGATGCTTTGAAAAACTGAGTATAAAATTCTTCATTTTCATTTAGCACTTCAAAGGTGCGCTCGGTAGGTAAAATAAATTTACCTGCCATTAAATCTTCTACTATTTGGCGGTGGTGGTTAGGAAATTCCATTTTGATTGATTTTTATTTTTGGTACTGTTAATGTTAAATCGTTTATTTTTATTTTCTCATATTCAGGTTTGGCGGTATATTCCAATTGAAGGTCAGCATCAAACGCAAGACTTGTTAAAGCAAAGAATTTTTCAATCTCTACTTTTTTATAATCATCTTTCAGTGTTTTGTTACACCATTTAAAGAAATTATCTACAGGCAAATTTTCTTTTAGTTTTTGTGTATAATGTTCTTTATCAAAAATCCATTTTTCTGTTTCGTTTTCCTCTTCTTCAAAATAAACTGCAACATCATTTTTAAATTGCTCAAACAATTCAGCTGCATTAAAGAAGGTGTCGTGCGAATAAACTGTGATTTCTTTTCTTTTAAGAAGCTTAGGTGCTTTTTGTTTGTATGGATTTTTTAAATAGGTTATCCAACCGGTTAATATTATTGATTCGGTACGGATACGCTCAATCAAAGGAAGCAATTCATTCGTCAATATTTTTGATTGACGTAATAAATTATCGTTTACTTGTATCAACTGAAAATAAAGTTTCTCAAAGTTTACTCTTGTGTTTTCGTCATCAAAATTCAAACGATATTTATTTGAGAATTCAGACACGTCATACAATTTATTGGCTATGGATGCACTGTGATTTATATCAAGGATTTTATTTAATGGAAGTATATATTCGTCAATCCAACGAGAAGCACGAATAATTTTTTCTCTATAATCTACTTTCTTTACATTGGCTTTTAACTCACGTGTTTCGTTCAATAAGCTAATTGTATTTTTCTCCACCATCTCATAAAATGAACGAATCTCATTGCTCAACTCATTTATGCGTTGATTTAAAATTACTTTATCACCATTGATATTTTCTCTTATTTTTCTATATAGTTCGGCAATAGAAACGTGATATTTTTCAATCGTTTCCGGCAACATTGGTTTAAATTCACTTAAAATAAATTCGATAAGGTTATAATAAACGGTACGTATTTCAAAGTTTTCGTTTACATTACTTAGTACTTTATATTCCAGCAATTGAATTTTAATATCGAAGCCGTGTTTTTCTGTTAACTGATTGAGTACTTCAAAAGTTATGATGCCCTCCTGCGATTGAGTGTCGTACAAATCGCTTATAATATCAAAATACTCTAATAGAAATCGGAGTATGGTTCTTGGCTCTGCTTTCATTTATTTAACTTTTTTAGGTGTTGGTGCAACCACTCCATTACGTTCAACTATAACAGCATTATGTTTTTCGTTGATGTTTACTTTTGTTTTTGAAGGATAAATAAAATAGTATTTGTTGAATCCTTCCACAGCATCGGGAGCTGCAAATATTGGAATAAAATAATGTTCCTTACAAAACTTCACAATCTCCGGACGGTTTTGTTTGTCTATAGTTGCAACCTCATCAATAAATAAGGCAATTTTATTTTGTTCATCCGTTACTGCCAATCTATTAATAATTGACATAATCATTACCAAACGTATCATCCTATCTGTCCCATCCGATTCTACTTGGTTTGCAAGGTCAACACGTTTATCTGTGCCTCGTATCTGAAGTAACAATTCTATATTAAATAACTCGTTAAACTCTACTTTTTTCCCACTATCAAGGTAAGCATTCAATACTTTTAGGTTCTCTGACTGGTCAAATTCAAAACTCATTTGCCCGTTGAATTCCTGTATAGAACTTATCTTTTTTAACTCCCCTAATAACTTTTCATTATCAAGCAATTCAATTTTCATTGATTCAATATTAGAGATTCTTGTTTGTGAAAGTTTTTCGTTAAACTTTGTATAAACAAACTGTTTAAATTCTTCGTAACGCTTAATTAATGTATAAGCAGGGTTAGCAAACTGGGTAGAAATACTTTGTAACAATCCATCTATACTTCTTTCTTTATCAGACAAACAAGCAATTTCCTCTTCCACAAAAGTGATAAACTGTACTTCATCCGCACTATTGTTTTTTAAGCGGTATTTAAGATTATCGAATGTTGCATCTTTCTTTGCTTTTAGTTCGATACGGTCTTTTTGGTGAATAGAAATTTTAGAATAAATATAATCAAGGTTATCGTTTGTTTCATATTCTGCTGGCTCCACTTCTATGGTTTCTGTTTCCAGTTTTCGCTCTTGCAATTCTTTCACGCGACTTTCCATATTACGTTTCTCCTCTTGCAATTTCTCCAACACAATTTCTTTTTCTGAAATCTCTTTTACCAAAGCATTTAATTTATCCTCTATTTCTTTTTTCTCAAGATTTAGTTTTTTTATTTCCAACTCCACCGTATGAATTACTTTTTCAAGATGTGTTTTCCCTTCTATACGTTTTACTTTATCTTTTATAATATCTATTTCGTGAAGAATGTTTCGAAGTTTGGAATCTGTTTTTTCTTTATCAACGACGGTTTTTAAAAGGTCTTCTGTTTGTTTTTTCTCTTGTTCTAACGTTTTTAATTCTTCTTTTAATTCTTTTATCGATTTGAATTCTTTTAAAATTATTCCTTTTGTTATATCTATTTCGCCATCGAAAATGTTTAATAGTTTATCTGATATTTTTTTGATTGATTTTTTTATTTGTTTGCTTGGCAAGCTTAACACTTGCTCCGACAATACTGAATTCAACAATTGTTTTACATCATCTTTATCCGAAATTTTATGAATTAAAAGATTAGTATAATTATCAATTTGATTTTTATGAGCCGCTATTTGCTCATTTAATTTATCTAAACGAAGCTCTAATTGTTTACTTGATAATTTTTGGCTTTCAATGGTGGTTATTCTTGTTTCTATTTCTTTCCTTTCTTTATCAAGGTTTAAAAGTGATTCTTTTAAAAAGTCAACAGCTTCAAATTTATTTATTTCTTCTAATTCGCTTTGTCTTTCAAAAAGTGTATTGGCAATGTTTCTGATGTCCGAATTTTTTTCTCC
>CAILDT010000168.1 GCA_903833025.1 uncultured Bacteroidota bacterium
CAAGGAACACCAATTGTTATATAATTAACAGCACCTGGTTGCAAAGTAAATGGACCTGCACTTTCTAAAAACCGTCTGTCGTCTGGGGTATTATTTGATGTGGTTTCATCCCAAGGTGCTTGTGGACCCGCTAGAGGAGTTCCAAAAGCAGAAGGATCAGAGGTTCCAGGGAACATATATTTACATTTAGGGTTGGCTGCAGCTGTTCCATTCCCCCCGTAAGTCATCGAACTTCCATTTTTCCATACTCCAGACAAATACTGATAGTAATCGTCTGAACTACCTCCAGATTGTACACCAGGATTTCCATTAATTGGATCTGATGTATTATTAAAATACATAAATCTGCACATTCCTAAGCGTTCATCATCAACGATACCGTTTCCATAATTCAGAAAACTTGAAGGAACCGTACTTGAAGCATCATCTTGATTATTCGGATCTTTAAATGGTCCTTCAAAAAAGTCAACGCCTACAGCGGGCGGATTTGCTCCGTAATTTTGTCCTCCTGGCCCATCAACCTGATCTCCGTTATAACAAATACCAAGCCCTAAGCCAACATCACAACCCACAAAGTCATCTTTATACCAACCCAAATCAGCATCATCGAAAACACCAAAGAAAGTACTATCAACACGGAAAGATGATTTATTAATAATTTTATATTTGTAAAAAGTTGCGTTATTTAATTCGTCAGTAGTTTTAAAAGCAAATGCCTGTGCTTGAATTTCAACACCAATCGCCTGACCTTGTGTTTCTGTATGAATATTCCCCTTATCATTAAATACCCAAAAAACACATTGGTCTCCATACAATTTAGCGTGACAAGCAGGTCCACCATAAATATCGAAGTCAGGAATATCACCCGTTGAAAAATCATAAACACCATCACCATTAAAATCATAGAATGGTGCTAATGCTTGCCCTTCTGGTCCGAAAGCAGGCCAATTATTCAACTCATCAACCGCATCTGATAACGAAGGACTAACAGTAATAGGGTCAGGACCAATTTGTCCGCCAATAAACCAATTGTAATGTGCTAATACATCAGATTTATTAATCTTAAAAAATCTATCCCAAAGTAAACATCTTGGTCCATCAGTACTTCCGTCTGGTTTCAATGGACCGGGCCAATAATCATTCCCACTTTGGCGATATGTTTGAGCTGCTTCTTTCAAGTTACCACCAGCATCGTACCCCCCAATCCAAACTGAACTCGCAAATTGTGAACTTGGAGCTACCGTAGTTGTATTGCTTGTAATTGCAGGTTTAGGGACATAATATCTAGCAGCAGTAGTTCCAAAAATATCCCACCACATATCACCACCATTCAATATTTTTGCACGTACGTTATTAATGTCTAAGTCTATTTGAGCGGTAGCATTTACGCATTGTGCATTCACAGACTTATTTTGGTTGTTGCCAAATATGGAACTACTTGTATTATTACCAGTAGAACCACCAATGTTTTCTCTAGCATCTGCATTTAATACAAAAGCTAAGAAAGCAATTGAAACGATTAATTTAAAATAATTCTTTTTCATAATTTAATTTATTTACGTTGTAGGGATGTTAAAATTCAAAATTGTTAATTTTATTTATTAAAAGTTAAGTTGTAAACCTAAGCGAATTACTCTTGGACGACTATAATTGCTTGGGTTATTAATTTTTACATTATATAAGTCCGTAAAAGATTGTGCATCGTTTCTTGTAGCAAGCGACTGTTGGCCAGCAACAGAAGCAAGATAGCCATCATCATCAGGATTACCAGTAGCTCTATAAACATTAATAATATTTTTAGTGTTTAATAAATTCAACACTTGCAAGTATATATTTAAACCAGCTTGTTTCTTTTCCTGCCCTTCTTTTTTACCACCCCATTTAAGTTCTATACTTTTATCAATCCTTAAATCAATTTTAAAGTTCCAAGGCTTGTTAGAACCATTTACATTTCCTGTCAATAAATGGCGTTCGTTAATTCCAAATGCACCATCTTGGGAAATATTACTTTGTCTACTATAAGGAGTACCAGAACCAGCTCTTAATACTAAATTTGCACCAACATTTTCAAATATCTTAATTGATTTTTCGGTTTCTCCTTTTTTGCGATTCCAAACAGGTCCTTTATAATCTTTTCCTGCACCAAAACGATAGTCAATATTTAATAGAATTGTATGTCTTTGGTCAAAATCCAACGGGTGAGTTGTTCTTAAATTTGGTTGCCCATCGGCAGCCAAATTTACTCCATCCGAAGTACTTGAACCAGTACCATCAGCAAATTGCAATGTGTAACTAGCAGTTAGTTGAACTCCGGATGCCATTCTTCTTAAATCATAGGCAACCGACATTCCTTTTACAGTTCCAAAATCAAGATTTCCAAATGTATTATAAGTGGAAGGATAAGCTTGTTGAATAGAAGTTACTTGAACCATATTTCTTAACTCTCTATAAAAAGCAGAAATAGTGATAACAGAATTTTTCTTTTCAGTTAATACCTGTGCGAAACCCAACTCATAATCAGTTGTTCTCTCTGGCTTCAAATCAGGATTGCTAATAAAGCCACCACTAAGATTTCCATTTGCCATAGCTAGATATGACACAGGGTCAAGTCTGTTTCCATCAGGAGGACGTTGTGTTAATATATCATAATGTGCGAAGAAGTTTGCTACGTCAGAAATAGGAAAAGAGAAAGCTATACGTGGCATAAAATTAATTTGTGGTTTATAATCCTGAAACACTTTAGATGTTACCAATTTCTTTTTTGCTGAAGCTGGGTCAACCAAATAAGGATTAATAACTCCATCTACAGTGTTAGAACCAGCAAGAGTAGATGGGTCAGAAATGGAATTTCCCTGTGAGTTATACCAATTATCACCATCTCTGTAACCAACTATTTTACTTGGTGCATCTTTGTTATCCACATAAACAACATAATCGCTACCAATGTTTGAAGGTATGGGACCTAAATTGGTAACCTCGCCAGCAGTTTTCGCCTCATATAATAAGTATTTATCTTTTAACACCTTTTGATTAGCATCAAAACGGTCAACACGTAAACCGATATTAAATTTCAAATCTTTGAAATCAAATTTGTCCTGAATATATCCTGCAATATAAATAGGTTGATAAGCACCAACATTGCGCACATAATTACCATTAGCATCTTTAGTTGTGAAAAAATCATCGATACTTGGTTTGCCTTTAATTTTTGCTCCTGTATAGTCATACCCATAATAACTAACTAAAGAACTACCATTATTTAATAAATCATCTGCACTAAACATATTAATATTAAATGTGGAAGGGTCGTACGAATCAATATCAATCACATCAGTACCATTAGGATTCAAACCCAAAGATGTTCTCAAACTTCTGTCAAATTGTTTTTGAGTACCATTATTAACTCTATCATAATCATAAACATTAAAACCTGCTTGGGCAAGTTGACTAGTAGTATTCAAATGAGCTGTGTCTCCAATATTTTGGATATGATAATTAGCTAATTGACGCATCAATGTCCACAATCCAATAGGAGCTAATGAATAAGCTCTCTCAGTTCTTTGTTCGTATTCAAATCCTATTTGAATGGCGTGTTTCTTAATATCTGCGGAGAAGTTAGCAAACACACGAAATTGCGAATTATCATTATAGCCATACCCACCATATTGGCGACCCGTATTGTACCATAATGAATAAATATTTGATGGTCTGTCACCATTCATCATTCCTAAACCCGCTTGCACATCACCAGGGGAAGTTATTAAAGAAGGATCAGTGTTAGCATAGAACTCATTGGTGTAAGCAGCACCATTTGCATTTACATCTGAGGGAGTAAAAGAAAGATTAGTGTTTTGGAAACCATTAAGTACGAAACCAGTTACCGTATCTAAATGAACTGTTCCATCTGAATGTCTTACATAAATTGGATTAGCAGACTTAAAACCGTAATTAGGAGTAGTTGTCTGAACAAATTTTCCAATATACCCATAATCAAATATTTTATCTTTATGGTCATCATCTTGTGTCTTAGAATGAGCTTTAGCATAACTTGCCTGCAAAGTAAAATAAGCATTTTTAATTATTGAACTCGATTTCTCCTCTTCTTTAGTAGTAGCAGAATTAAATTTTTGAGTTAGCTTTGCATAAGCCCTCCAAGTGCTCGAAATAGTTTGAGGATTATTACTAGGGTTAAACAAAGCATATTCATAAATCCAATCGTGTGCTTTACTATAATCCAATGAACCACCAAGTGTGATACCCATATTAGTAGTGGGCTGATATTGAATTTTTCCGTTCAATCGCATTGTATTTGAAGCAACGTTTGTTCTTGCTTTTACTTTTTCTAAGTCGCTTGCAGTAACAAATTCAGAATTAGGAACAAATCCGCCAATTTGGTTTCTGCGAAGAGGGTCGCTTTCTAATTGAGATAATTTATCACTGTTTACTTTGTAAAATCCCACTGCCGATGGATTAGGATCTTTTTCTTTAATTGCTTCCCCAGAAACGGAAAAACCTAAGACTGATTTTTTACTTGTAGAATCCTTTTTTGTTAGAATTGGACCATTAACTGAGAAACCTATATAATTATAACCATAAGCGTCCAACCCCTTTTTCTCTCCAATACCAGAAGTTGATAATTCGAGACCTCCTGTATACTTACTAGCAGGTCCTCTTGTAGTAATTGCGACAATACCTCCTGTTTCATCTCCATATTCAGCAGGGGTACCGCCAGTAATTGTAGTTACCTGTTCAACAGAGCCTTGAGGCACATCGTGGCTACCAATTACTTTTTGACCATCCACATAATAAGCAGTTCCATTGTCCCTCGCTCCTCTTACATTTAAAGAACCTCCTTCATCTTGTTGATAAATACCTGCCGTAGTAGCAGCAACAGAGTTAATGTTTTTAGAAGCCATATTCTGATACTCTTCACGAGTAACTGTTCCGCCTGATTTTGTATCTGGGTCAATTAATGGTTCTTTCCAATCAATAATTTCAACTTGTTGTAATTGTTGTCCTGCTGTCATCTCTAAGTTAAGATAAACTGTTTTACCAATTGCAACAGAAATACCTGACATCTCCACTGTTTGATAGCCAACATAAGTAGCTTTAACATTATATTTACCTGGGTTAAGGGGCTTTATCATAACCTCTCCATCAATATTAGTGGTTCCAACACCTGCCTGAATACCACCCATCTCAACAATTACGTTTGCAAACGGAATAGTTTCGTGACTAGCCTTGTCGGTCAGTTTTATTTTCAGGGCTGATTCGTTTTGCGAAATCATCAATCCTGATGATGCGACAACGATAGATAATGTAGAAAGTAATTTTCGTAGCATATTATATATGTATTATATTTTGATTAAATAAACTCGTGCAATTTTTAAAAGTGCGTAAATATATGATTTTTTAATTTTCATAAACAAATATATTTTTTATTATTATTTTAAAAACAATCTTCTTTGTTTTTAACTTACTTAAATTCAAAGGAATTAGAAGTAAATTAATTTAAAAACAAATTCAAAGTTTTTTTCAACAATAAAATTTAATTGGCAGTTCTACTAAAAAGAGAAACAAATTTAAACGCGAGGGGATGTTGTTTAAAGAAATATGATGCAAACATACAACATTTATTTTATCCAATTGCAAGAGATTATTAATTATTTTAAAATGTTGTTTAGTAAAATTTGCAAATCGAAAGCTAAAGCCCTTGTCAATGCTTATATTTAAAGAGACGAACAAAAAAGGATTCTTTCTTATTATTTCTTAATCTTTCGCTTTTCTTTTTCTCTTCTTTCATTCTTTTCAAGGTTTGTTTGGATTGCAAACGCTTTGCGTGATTAGATATTGCTTTCTTTTCAGCTCTTTCTTGATTGCGTTGGTCTTTCCATTTTTGTCGCGCAGCTCTTCTTTGTGCGTGCGAAGATACTGCACCTTTATTTTCCGGTTTTGTTTCTTGTGCAACCATTCCTAATGGCAGCAGGCAAATCAGCAACAAAATAATTTTTTTTATGTATTTTCTTTTCATAGAAGCGTTTGCAAATTTAATCAATTAAATAAAAATGCTTAATTTTGTTTCTCTAAATTTAAAAGTAAATGAAATCAATTTCCAAAATAAGTATACCTATTATTATAGTACTTGTTGTAATTTATTCAGCAAGTTGTAAAAAACAACAAGATAATGGTGTTGCTTTAACTACTGTAGATATAACGATGTATGCTAACAATCCCAGTTTTTTTAATTTAAATGTGGTTGGTGGCTACGTCTATATTACTGGTGGTGTAAGAGGCATTTTGGTTTATAGAAAAACAACTTCTGACTTTATGGCTTACGACCGCAACTGTACCTATCAATCTACACAACCGTGTGCTACTGTGGTGGTGGATGCTACACATATACTCGCTGTTGATACGTGTTGTCATTCCAAGTTCTCTATTTATGATGGAAGTGTAACCAACGGACCAGCTACTTTACCACTTAAACAATATCAAACAACGTGGGACGGTACTACGTTACATATATTTAATTAGAGAATATAAATAGAGAATAAAATTTCCTATCTCTTTACAACCACTCGCTTCGTTTTTTTATTTCCATCCATTTCTACATTCACCAAATACATTCCTTCTGATAACGAAGCCATATTCAAGAGGATAATATTTTTTCCTGCTTTAATGTTTTGTTTTGACGACAACACTTGTTTACCGACCACATCATAAACAGTAACCGAACTGCTTTTAATATCTTTTGAAGAAGTTATTTCTAAATACAATTCATTTTCTGTAGGATTAGGATAAGATGTTACTTCAAAATCAGATGTTGAATTGTTTTCGTGGATACCTGCCCAAGGCACTGTTATAGCATTTAACGAGAACTGACCAAATGAAGAAATATTATTATTAAAACTGAATTTTAACTTCGAATTATTTCCATTCAAACTATATACATCAGCTGTATCCTGCGGATTACCCCAAGTTGCACCATCTGCATTTGCTCCTCGTTTATATAAGTAATAACTGTTAGGATTTGTAATTGGTAATTGCGGAACATTACTAAAAACAATACTGTCCAATGCTGTAAAAACATTGTTTGCTCCGTAATTATTAACCACCCAATACTTATTTGCAATGCGAAAAGGATTTGCATCTTGGTCGGGATGCCAGTTTAATTTGGAAACCCATACATCGCCTAAAGGATACACACCACCAGTAGTGGGAAAAGAAATTTTTACATCTGTAGTCGGGAAACTATAAACACCTCCTCCATTAATAGTTAATTTACTACTTACACCTTTTGCAAACGGACCAGTAGAAACCACACGTGAAGCAGCAGATGTTAGTGTTGCGTGCCTCACTCCTACTCTATCTAACACAACACCGCTTGGTTCGTTAAATTGATAATAGGCAACCAAACTGGTATCGCTTTGCGGTGATTTTGTTAGATGTCGCATTGCCCTTATTTCATCAATAGATAAAGCACGATTCCAAATACAAACTTCATCTACCAGACCGTGAAAGGTGCGTGAATTGCCATACGCATCTTCACCAATTATTGTTGGTGCATCAAAAGCTTCAGGGTTATGTGCGCTGTTATCAACTGCCGCAACACCATTTACATAAACGGTTGCACTTGCCGGAGTTACTACCACTGCCACGTGATTCCATTTATTAGAATCTAAATACAAACCTGAGGAGAAGCCATAAAAGTTACCATCCCAATGGTAACGCACTTCTAAATTAGAACGTAAACTAATACCCGAACAAGAAGTACCACCTCTGCAAAATACAATACCCGCCCAGTCGTTTTGTGTTGCATTTGGTTTTACCCAAGCAGATAGTGTTACTGTATTTGAATTTAGATTAAGCGGTGCAGCACTCGCAAAAGCACCATCAACAGGGAGCGACAACGCACTACCCGGAACGGTATCAGCAGCACAAGCATTGCCCAACACATTTATAGTTACTGATTTCATGCTTACGTTTCCACTTTGTGTAACAGTTAATGTTGCAGTATGTGGTCCAATGCCGTTGTACATTACTTTCGGATTTCTTACGTTGGTTGCACTTGTATAAGTTGCTCCTGGAAAGCTCCATTGCCACGAAACTAATGCGTGATTAACAGCAGAAAAATCATCGAAATAAAAAGTATCTCTCACGCAAGATGATTCCAATTTATCCACTGTTGGCTGTGCAACTGGCAAACCATCTTCATAAAAATCAACTTCCCATATACCTCTGTTACCCGCAGTACGTAGTTTGTTCTTCTTATAAAAAGGTTTAGTAGTTATAGGTTTAAACTCCTTTGGTAAACTTGCCGAAAAGTCAACCCAATCGGGCATTGTATTGTTTCTATAAAACACTTTTGCATAGTCTGTAGAAGTAATATACACTCCACCATCAGTACCTGCCTGATGATTTATAACCAAGTAACTATACCCATTTATAGTAGCTGTAGTAAGGTTAGTCCAGGTTACACCGCCATCCACAGTTTTAAATACTTTATTGTTGGAGCTATTACTTTTCGATGTTATCCATAAAATATTTTCATCGGTATAACTAACAGATAAAGAAACTTCGGTCATCGATTGTCCTGTTGGCAAGGTAAGCATTGCCCACGTTACGCCTCCATCAGTGGTTTTATATATTTTAAAACTTGTTGCGAAATACATCACCATCGGGTTGCTTCTGCATATTTCAAACTTCTTTGCTCGTTGATGGAAGTTGTGAACCTCTGTATAAGAAACCCCGCCATCAATGGATTTCCACAGACTACTATCTTTACCTACATAAATTTGATTATAACAACTCGGATAAAACTCCACCTCGCTTGCATCCCATCCATAGCCATCTTCATTGGGATACAGGTTAAAAGTAAAATCACTTTTATCACCACTAAATGTTTTCGGCATCACGTAAGCACCTATGTCCGAATGCGCCACATACATATCTCTGCCTACACTTCCGTAACCTGTGCCCGCTTCGCCACCGCCTAAACGTAACGAACTACCGGCAGGATATGCATCATACATTGCCGCATCGCCATTGTGATACCTGCCTCCTGTTAATATATCTTCGTTCCAACCTTGTCCGTAGCCCCAGTAATCTGAACCATAAATACCTCTGTTACGTGCTGAAGCATTGGTAGCATAAAAATCAGAAGAATAATTTAACCCTCCATCTGTACTAATCCACGCATCGTTGCCAATCATTTTCATCTCCTGACAATCAGGATGTAACGCGAAGTTACCGTGATAACCGCCAATGGCAGTAAACGTATTAGCAGTATCGGTAGATAAATAAGTAGTGGTAGTACCCACAATTACTTGAGTAGGGTCAACCGTGGAAGCCATAATACTTAAATCGTAATACCCTTGCCCATTGCTCATTCCCATTGGGCTTCCAGTTGTTCCTGTTAAATTATTTTGTGTACCAATGCAGGTATTTCTCCAACTATTACCAGCATTTGTACTTCTCATAATTGCAGGCGCACCTATTGTACTACCCATCAACAGCACCGCATACACATAATTAGTATCAGCAGTAGTAACCGTCATTCGCCCAGAAGTAGAAGCTCTGATGAGCCAACCATTATTTTGTGCCACAAAAGTATTTCCGCCATTGTAAGATTTATACACCCGAAGCAACGTATCACCCACTGCGCGGCGCAAAATATAAACCGTACTATCTCTTTGCGGATTAGTTTCTATATCATTAATAGCTCCTGTAATGCCTGTAACCAAAGCAAACGTAGCACCACCGTCAGTCGACTTATACAAACCACTGCCTCCTGCAAGCAAAATAATATTGGGGTTGTTTGTAAATATAGCAATGTCGTTACAACTCAATCCGCTGATGGTAGCAATGGTTGCCCAAGTAACTCCACCATCGGTAGTTTGATACACATAATTGCCTCCTGAAGCATATACAATATCAGGATTGGTAGGGTGTACGGCAATAGCTGTTAGTGTTCCTAATCTATATAAATCGGAAACAGAAACCCAGTTTAATCCTTTGTCAATGGTTTTAAATATACCACCAGTTTCCGGACAAGCATATAAAACATTAGCATTAGAAGGCGCAACATCAAAGGCATACAAGTTAACCTGCCACGGCACAGCAGGTTGTGCGGCATCATTCCACGAAGTCTGAAACGTTTCTACCGGACCAATGAGCGACCAGGCAGAAGAAGCGTTTCGGGAGTTTGATTTAGATTGTGGTTCTTGTATGCTTTCATTTTCCGGTTTTACAATTGTTCCATCATCCTGTATAAACCTTTTGTTTTCCATCATCCACCGTTTATAATATTGCGTGTAGGTAGTTTTCTCAAATTTATGTATAGCATAATAATTGTCAAACGCGTTTTCAATAGTATGTGCATTGGTGGTTCCATTATAAAACACATTAAACCAATCGGGCGTATCGGCAGCCTTTTCGGGAAGATAGATGGCAGATGTTTTTTGTGAAAACACATTAGTGATGCAAATTGCAAACGCAATAATTAAGAGTAGCTTTTTCATAAGAGAGAGATGGATTGTTTTTTCTTTAAATTTTTTCTAATAATTTTATGTATTCGTCTGGACTAATATTTATTTGTCGTAATATTTCTTGAATCAGTGGGCGGCTTATTTGCTGTCCTTTATGATGGGGTAATGTGGTATATCTTCCATCGGGGTGTCGGTAAAATATATGACTTCCTTTTTGCCTTATTTTTAAAAACCCAAGATATAAAAGAAGCTTCTCAAATTTTTTTGCATCAATCATAGGCAACCTACTCATACAGCCACCGACAATTGTTGAAAACCTACAAATTGTGGCAACTTGCTTATTTCTTTTTTAGTCATATTCTCCAAACAAAGTTCAATTACTTCTTTTAAATTTTCATTTAGTTTATCCAGTGTTTTGGCTTGTGTGTGAGCTCCCGGAAGGTTTGGCACTTTTCCAATATACATTCCTGTTTCCAAATCTTTTTCTATTTGTGCGGTGAAATTATAGTGTTTCATAATTTTGTTTTTTTTACAAAGATACGTCCTTTTATTGAACAACAATTTTCCTGTTCACTACATCGGTTGGTGAGCTTGCCGAACCAGCGGTTGTAATCCTCACAAAATAAATTCCTTTGGCAACACCCGTCATATCTAAGGTATATTGTTTACTGCTTATTGTTGATTGAAAAACTTCTTCGCCTAAAACATTTGTAACTTTTAGCTTCGTGTTTTTTTGTTCTGTGGAAAAAGAAATTGTTGTTTGAGTGGAGAAAGGGTTGGGGGCGATGGAAATGGAATTTGCCATATCATCATTGATTGCTTTTATCCCAACTGATCCACAATTACTAATACATACAATCCTATCAATAACAGTAGTATCTGCTGGAATTCCATTATCTATTGCTGTAAATGTAATATCCCAACAACCTTGATTTATTAAAGAATTAATAATTTGCACTTGAGCATTTACTGGGTTACCAGAAATAAGTGGTAATACAACAGCTCCTGGCAAACCATATAAATTTACATTTACAGTTGTTGTTTGATTTGATTCCGCCGAAAGAAACAATTCACTTACATTTGTTGTATCTCCTATACAAGCACTAATTGTATCACAAGTAGTATTAACATTTATTGGAGGAGTATTTGTGGAAGAAGAAACATTAAAAGGGAACGATTTATTTGCTAACCAACCCACTTCATTATTAATTGCAGTTTGGTTAAAAAAAGTAGTACCAGCTGAATCAAACTGTCCAATCTGAAAATAATGAATTCCATCTCCTTTGTTCACACCCACTGTAGCAGGAGAACCCCCAAAACCATTTATTCCATTTGAAGCATCACTTGCAGTCCATTGCATTTCTCCATAACAAAATTCAATATTATTATTGGCTGGCAGTAATGGGTCGCTACCATTAGTTAGAATAATTTGAAATGAATTTAATCTATCAATATTAGAAGTAAAACAATCAACACTATCCCATCTTATGATTATTGCTGTAGGTGTAACTTTATAATATACACGCCCACTGCCTGCAAGCACAGTTGATACATCTGCCCAAAATGGAGCAATTACATCAAAAGTTGCATTTGGAAATGAATCCGATATAAATGAGAAAAAGGGTTGGCTGAAAGAAATATTCCCATTATTATTAATCCATAATGAAGTTTCATTTGTTCCATAAAAATTAAAAGTGAACGGTAATAAAACTACATTAGCCGAACTACAATCATCACATTGTGGCAAAGCGAATGTAAAACTACTATCCAAAGGAACTAAACAGCTACAGCTATTTTGAGCAGTTGTTAAAAGAGCAACCGAACAAGCTAAAAGCAGTATCGTAATTTTCCTTTTCATTTGATTTAGGTTTTAATTATTAGAACACAAATATACACCTTATATATAAGGAGTAAAAACATTAACAAACTTAGAAGAATTAGTTTTCCGTTAAAGCGCAGTCATAAAAACCGGATTGCTATACGTTAATGTTGGATTAGAACCCATACCGAAGGAAGCAAATTTATATTCTACATTGCTTTCCGGCACTTCAATCATTCCGCTTTTTTTGGAACAATAAATAAATTCCATTTCTTGGGATTCTTTTCCGGGTTGCTGGCTAAAGTGTACATTAAGCCATACTTAACGTTTTGAATTTTGATAATAGAAATATCAAATTTTAATCTGCCAACGCTTTTTGCCCTCGACATTTTTAAAGTTGTTTGCGGCAAAATGTCTTGCGATTCGCATTTCTGATGAAAAGGATAACCTGTTCTTTTTAGCAGCGCAACATTTCCATTCGCCTCATTATTCAGCCACGCACCATTTGCTTTAAGAGATGTCTGCATTATTTTCCTTGCTTTTTTTGTATCCGCACTTTGTCCGTCGTATATAACTGCATTCCTATGTTTATTAAATTTTTTGAGTTGAGATTTAAGTTTTGACACAGGAATAGGTAGCCCTTCAAAATGTGCTGCACTTGTTTTCAGACTATTAATAATGAGTGAAACAGTATCCGAAAGGTTACTTTCGGTAAATTCTCTGAAGTAGGTAATTATTTTTGCTCTCTTTGGCATCGCTTATTTTTTTATTATAAAAACTGAATCACTTTTTTTACCCATTATCTCTTCCAAACTTGCGATAACAGAGGAAATAATCACAGATTGAGCAATTATTATAAACGGTTAACCTTTTATCGTTTCCGCCCTCCCTTTTTTCATTTCCAGTTGCGCCTTTTTCATTTCCGAGTCATCCTTTTCGGTTTCCGGGCTCCCTTTTTTCGTTTCCGCACTCCCTTTTTTGATTTCCGAGAGCCCTCTTTTCATTTCCGAGCTCCCTTTTTTGATTTCCGAAAGCCCTCTTTTTATTTCCGGTAGTCCGAAAACGACAAAAGGTTAACCGTTTGTTATTTCCCCTCTCGCCTCGGTCATTTTGTCTTTTTCCAAAATCATTTTCCCGCTTGCCTCCTTCATTTCCTCTCTCCCCCCAATCGTTTCCTTCCTTGCCCCAATCATTTCTGCTATTGCCTTTATGGTTTTCTCTTTTCCCTTAATAAAAATCTCTTTTGCTTTTATTGATTTCGTTTATTCCTTTTACAAATCCTTGAAAGAAGTAGTAACAAAAGTAGTTTAAATGATTGGATTATTTTTACCTAAAAATGTATCTTTGTTAAAGCTGGACGTTATTATAGAAACAAATGACATATATAGACCTCACCCCTTAATCCCCTCTCCTCGAAAAAGGAGAGGGGGTGTTACCTAAAGTGCTACACACAAAGCACATCACACAAAGGCTCCCCTCTCCTTTTTTCAAGGAGAGGGGCTGGGGGTGAGGTCTAAATGAAAATTATTTTTCGACGTAAAACAGCTTCTATTAATAAAACAATTAATTTAATTTCTCTTATGATGAATAAAACACTACTACTCTTTTTTATTTCCATTACTCTACTTTCCTTTAATAACAATGGTAACAAAATAAAACACAACTACGAAAGCACAACAATCAAAATAAGTTATGAAACAACACAAGGGCGAATGGATGGCAATTACGTATCTTATTATAGTAATGGAAAGAAAAAATCGGAAGGGAAATTTGAAAACAATTATCGCTCTGGATTATGGACAGTTTGGGATTCTACAGGCAAAATAAGAATGCAAAGAGTGTATGAGAATCCGTTTGTTTTCAAAAGAATAATTACTGAAACACCAAATGCAAAACCAATAGATATGCTGGATACATCGAGATACACTATTAAGTATAATAAAGATGGCTTTATTGAAAATTTTAAACTAGAAGAAAAAATGGTAACGTGGAGCAAACGAATTTGGAGAACAATTACTCCAAAAGAAAATCCAATTCTTTTTGATGATGATAAACTCTTTAAAATTATTTATAAAAATATTCTTTTAAATAATATTACTC
>CAILDT010000169.1 GCA_903833025.1 uncultured Bacteroidota bacterium
GGGAGTAAAGAAAAAGTAAAACCCGAAACCGATGTGGATACAATAAGGCATATAATGAATGTGGTATTTTATATTTTATCTGTGGTGCTGCTATTATACCTACTCAAAACATTTATTTTTAAAGAGACTCCGCTGGTTGCGTTTATTATCTGTTTATTATTTTTAATTCATCCGATACATACAGAAGTTATTGCTAACGTAAAAAGCAGGGACGAAATACTTTCTTTTCTTTTCATCATTCTCACTTTTATTTCAGCTATGCGGTATCGCGAAACTAAAAACATTGGGTCGCTTGTAGTTGCTTTAATAACATACTTCCTTGCACTGCTTTCCAAAGAATACGCAGTAACGTTGATTATTTTATTGCCAATGTTATTTTATATTGTAAATAAAGAATCGTTCGATAAGGTGCTGATAGGCGTTCTGCCTTATGCAGCAATATTTGTTATTTATTATTGTATCCGTTATTCTATTGTTAAAAATGGGGCAACGGACGAAAACCCTGATGTGCTTAATAGTCCGTTTATGTATGCTACAACACCCGAAAAGTGGGCAACTAAAATGGAAATTCTCAATCATTATTTACGGTTGTTGTTTTTCCCTCATCCTCTCTCGTCCGATTATTCGTATAACACAATTCCTTACACCAACTTTACCAATCCAATGGTATGGTTTTCTATTCTCTTTCATTTATCAGCCATTGCGGGCACCATTTATTTATTTATAAAAAGAAATATCATCGCGTTTGCACTTGCATTTTACTTGTTGCATCTCGCATTGGTTTCTAATTTGTTTTTTAATTTGGGTGCTACTATGGGGGAGCGATTAATTTATCATTCCTCCTTCGGATTTGCTATTGTTATTGCGATAGCGATAAACTGGCTGTTGAATAAAATACCTACACTTGTTATAAGACAAGGAATTGGTATTCTGTTTTTATGCCTTATTACTTACGGTGGTTTCGCTATTGTAATTCCAAGAAACGAAGTATGGAAAAATGATATTACTCTTTTTATAAATGATGCTGAAATAGTACCAAATAGTGCTTTAGTAAATGGCAATGCAGGAAAAGATTATATTGATATGTCGGAAAAACCAGAAAACAAATCGAAAGAAACAGAACTGGTGCAGAAAGGTATTGAGCATTTAAAAAAAGCAGTGGCGATACATACAAAATATGTAAATGGTTATTTGAACCTCGGTGTTGGTTATTATAAATTAAAGCAATACGACAGCGCAAAAGTGGAATGGGATAAGGCAAAAGTCATTTTTCCAAATCATCCTTTATTGAAAAGAAATTATGGGCTGTTAGCTGCCATTTATTTTGATAAGGGGATGACGATAGGAGCCACCAATCCGCAGGAAGCTGTTACTTATCTTGAAAAAGCGGTGGAGATTTCCCCAGATAATGCTGATTATTGGTATAATTTAGGAGGTGCCTGCTTCACCGTTAAAGAGTACGCAAAGGCACGAGCCGCCTGGACGAGGTGCCGTGAGATAAACCCCAATAATGCACAGGCACAACAAGGGTTAATGGCGATACCAGTGAAATAGTTTACCCGATTATTTATCCAAATTATGCTGTTGTAGGTTACTTTTATTTCCTTTTTTCTTGGGTTTTATAGCCTTTTTATCACTTTCGCATCCAAACCAACCCGTTTCACATCCAAACGAACCCGTTCTACATCCAAACCAATCCGTTCTACATCCAAACCGATCCGTTCTACATCCAAACCAATCCGTTTCACATCCAAACCAATCCGTTTCACATCCAAACCAACCCGTTCTACATCATCGACAATTTATTGCCTTATTATAGTAACCAAATGTTGCTTGTTATTTAATCAATTAGTAATAAAGCGCGAAAGGAGTACCACGTTGTTATTTAGTTTATCTTTGCCATTGGAAAACAAATTGATGATGAAAAAAGTTTTACTCCTTATTATTATAGTATTTATTAATGTATGCCAAAGTAAAACTTTAAAAGCGCAATGTATTCCTGTTTCCATAAGTACCCAACCAACAAACCAAAACGATTCCGTACCCGGACACGCACATTTTAATATAATAGTTACTGGCACAGCACCTTATAATTATTACTGGTATGTAAACGGTACATTAATAGATAGTACTATTAATAGTGCATCTACAAGCAATACTTACAATACTCCTTCTTTAATAATGGCAGATAGTAACAATACGTATTATTGTGTAGTTACTAATTGCGCTGGCGCGAATACAATAACATCCAACATTGTAGGTCTTATTTGTATTCCTGTTTCTATAAGTATTCAGCCGCTTTCGCAAACGTTTACAGCAGGTAATAACGATACTATTTCTTTTTCAGTAACTGTAAATGGCACGCCACCTTTTTCTTATCACTGGTATGGTCCTTCGGGATTAGTGAAAACAACTATTGATACCGCAGGGCATCGTTCTATTTATTCCTTTTATGCCAATCCTGTTGTATATGGGATGAATGGTAATACGTATCATGTTGTAATTTCTAATTGTCATCATGGTATAGGTAGTGGGAGTGGTGGTAACCAGGTGGTGAGTAATAATGCGGTGGTGACGGTTAGTTGTCCGAGTATGCCTGCACCTGCTGTATATTGTTCTGGTAATTTTATTTCGACTGGTAATCATTGGGCTGAAATTTGTGGTCAATCATATGTTCTTTTTCAGACGCCAGCAGTTATAGGAACAACTTACCATTGGTCAGGAACTGATGGATTAAATTCATCTTTACAAAACCCAACAGATAATATAACTGCATTTTTTAACTGTCCAACAACATATACCTTCACTCTTACAGAAACGTTAAATGGTTGCACTTCCTCTCAGGGTTATTTTAATATAGAAATATGGCCTATTCCCACAATTAATAACCCACCTGCCAATCAAATTATATGTTCTGGAGGAACGCTCGCTATTGTTCCTGATGTGTTTTGTGGTGTTTATTTTGGTCCAGGCACTTACCAATATACCCACACAACAAACTCTTGTATAACAGGAGCAACAACCAGTAATTGGAGTCAAGGTATTAATGATATATTAATAAATACTGGAACAACTCCTTGTTCTATTACTTATACTATAAATGCAGTTATGGCTAGTGGAGCTTGTCAAGGTCCGTCCGTTTCATTTGCCGTTACAGTCAATCCTGCCCCGCAAGTTACAGTTACATCTCCAACAATATGCGCAGGAGATACAGCAACCATAACAGCAAATGGTGCAAGTACTTATACGTGGTCGGCAGGTGCAACCCCTGCAGGCATAGATACTGCAATGGCAAGCCCTGCAAGTACGCATACTTATACTGTAACAGGCACAAATACGTATGGTTGCCATAATACAGCAATATCAACCGTAACAGTATTAAACACACTTAACACAGCCGTTACCCAAACAGCAGATACATTAATGTCTAATCAATCAGGAGCAACGTATCAATGGTATAACTGTGCAATCAATGGTTTGCAACAAATAACAGGGGCAACAAATCAAACGTATGTTCCGCCTGTTAACGGGCAATATGCAGTGGCAGTTTCGCTTGGCAGTTGTTTGGATACTTCGGCTTGTCAATTGTTTTATTCAGTCGGCTTAAATCAATTGACAATTGATAATGTAGAATTGATAATTTCGCCAAATCCGTTTACAGAGCAGACGACTATAACAAGTACAATGAATAAAATAACAAGTATAAAAATAATGGATGTAATGGGGCAGTGTGTGTTAGCTCCCCCTCCTTCCCTTCAAGGAGGGGGTAAGGGGGTGGTCGTGGATATGAGCGGCTTCGCCAATGGCATTTACTTCCTGCAAGTACAAACAGAACAAACACTGATAAATAAAAAAATAGTACTGCAATAATTCATTATCCGCAAATTAACTATCAATACCAACCCAACCTTAATTGTTAGTTCTGAATTAATATTATATTTGCACTCCAAATTAAAAAAACAATAATTTAAAACAAGTAATTATGGCAAATTCAGGGGACATAAATGTAGGTTCGGTAATCCGTTTCAACGGCGAACTTTGCAGAGTAGAAGAGTATCAACACCGCACACCGGGCAATTTAAGGGCGTTTTACCAAGCACGGATGCGTAATTTAAAAAATGGTAAGATTGTCGAAAATCGTTTCCGGGCTGGCGAAGCTGTGGAGGTGGTGCGTGTGGATTATAAACAAATGCAGTTTATTTATCCCGAAGGAGATTTTATTGTGGTGATGGATAATGAAAGTTATGAGCAAATTTATATTCCTTCTTTTCTGCTTGGTGATAGTTTGAAATTTTTGAAAGAAGGGATGGAAGTAAAAATATCGTTTGAGGGAGATGAGCCTATTTTGGCAGAAGCACCCACGTTTGTTGAACTTATTATTACCTATGCCGAACCAGGTGAAAAAGGGAATACTGCCACTAATGCCCTTAAACCAGCAACAATGGAAACAGGAGCAGTGGTTAATGTTCCGTTATTTGTGAATGAAGGAGAAAAAATTAGAATTGACACACGTACCAATTCGTATGTGGAACGTGTGAAATAATGAAATTAGCATCACCGCATACGCTTAAAGAAATTGCAGCACTTATCAATTGCGAATTTGAGGGTGATGAAAACCATAGTATAACTGGGTTAAACGAGATACATATGGTAGTGGAAGGTGATATTGTTTTTGTTGACCATCCTAAATATTACGATAAAGCTTTACACTCTAAAGCAACTACTGTTTTAATAAATAAAAAAGTGGAGTGTCCGAAAGGCAAGGCATTACTTATTTCTGATGACCCTTTTAGAGATTATAATAAATTAGTTCGACATTTTTATCCACTAACATATTCTTTAAAACAAATAAGCGACAGTGCTAAAGTGGGCGTTGGGTCAGTGATTATGCCGGGTGTGTATTTAGGGAATAACGTTTCGATAGGAAACAATTGTGTGATACATCCCAATGTAGTGATTTATGATGATTGTGTTTTGGGAGATAATGTGATTATACATTCGAATACAGTGATAGGTGCTGATGCATTTTATTATAAAAAAAGAGCTGATAAATTTGACAAAATGATTTCGTGCGGTAGAGTGGTGATTGAGGATGATGTGGAGATAGGTGCTATGTGTACTATAGATAAAGGTGTTTCGGGAGATACCAGAATAGGTGCTGGAACAAAAATAGATAATCACGTACAAATAGGACACGATACACAAGTTGGAAAAATGTGTTTAATGGCTTCGCAGGTGGGAGTTGCGGGGGTAGTGAAGATTGAAGATGGAGTAACTTTATGGGGACAGGCAGGAATACGCAGCGATGTTACTCTTGGAAAAGGGGCTGTTTTATTGGCGCAAGCAGGGTTAGGCGAAGATATAGCAGCAGGCAAAACATATTTTGGTTCTCCTGCCGGAGAAGCAAGAGGAAAGATGAAAGAGGTAGCAGCGTTAAAGATGTTACCCGAATTAATTAATAAAATAAATACAAGCAACGCTTAAGTTTTATACCTTCGTATAGTTTATGAATAAAGACTTTTTGGATATGTAATCGCAATTAAATAAAAATCTCTCGAAA
>CAILDT010000170.1 GCA_903833025.1 uncultured Bacteroidota bacterium
ATATCTTGATGGTTCTACCAAAATACCAGTCCATCCAAAACTTTTTTCTAACAACCAAGTATTACTAATATCTATACCATTGGTTGCACCAAACTCAACAAAGAATCCATTTTTTTTAAAATCTAATTCACTCAGTACAAAAATTTCTTGTTTAAGTTGACTCTTTGCCGACAATAATCTATTATCATGTATCACTTCAAAAAAATTCATAATATACTTTTTAATGCTCGTTCTATGCCTTCTTCCAGTGATATTTTGGGTTGATAAAAACTAAGCATTTTACTGTTGTCACTGCACCTGTAATCTACCCCTTTTGGTGCGTTGATAATATGTTTAATCTCAGGATCATATCCTGAGGATTGACACACAAGTTTGCATAACTCATTAAATGATGTTGCCCGACCATTTCCAAGATTCACTGGACCTTGGATATCTTCCGCAATAGCAGTATCCACTGCATTGACTATATCCTCCATATGAATAAAATCTCTTACCTGAGAACCATCTCCCCAGATTTCAAACGGATCTAATTTATCTACTCCCCGTTTAATAAATGACGGAAACGGATAGGTTAAATCTTGATCTGTTCCGTACCCACTGAACGGTCGAAACACATGTGTTCTAATTCCAGCGGCTGACAAAAACTGTAAGCAATACTCACCAGTTAGTTTGGCCCATCCATAAGTCATATCTGGATTTTTTATGTCAGCAAGGTTAATATCAGTTTCTTTAAGTTTATAAGGTGACGTTTGTAAACATGTAGGATATGCAGCAGATGATGAAAAATATACGACTCGTCCAGGACGAGTTCTTAGTGCCCATTGACACATTTCTGCATCAATAGACAAATCAGTTGCAACCGACAACGGAGATCCTTCTATTGTGGCCCGGCCGCCAACTATTGCTGCCAAATGTATAACTAAATCAAATTTTTCATTTGATGTTTTAAATAAATCTCTGCAATCATTGCCGTCTTTAAGATCCACTCCTGTTATATCATGCTCTTGATACTTTTTAACAAAATATTTCCCTACAAAACCTTTATGCCCTGTTATAAGAATTTTCACGTAATACTACTCCATTCTACAAACGTTTCATTTGCAAATCCCCAATCATCTACTAATAACTCTGGTAGTTGAGCCCATTGTTTGGCAACACTTGGATTCCATCGAATATTATGAGATTTTCTTTCGTGATCCATATGAAATATACATCGAGGAGCAGTAAATATCATTTGTTGTTTTATATCACCTGCTATTACTAATCTAAATAATGAAAAACTATCTACATGACGTTCTGTAGTTTCATTTTCCCATGCAAGCCCATGTGATTTTTCAAAATTTATTTTTGCTGACAATATAAAATCTCCACTGGCATTGGTAAACGGATGGTCAGCATATTGTTGTTGCGATTTTGGTAAATCATTTATGGATTTTGGATTTTGAATTTGGACACTGGCTGGATTAACATGCCCGCGAAATGTATGACGCCATGCAAACTCTATGTACTTGTCCACGGGCATATTTTCTATGCCATACCCATTATAATCATATCTATCGGTGCGATACACCTTATTGATATCGAGATCCTGTTTTGCAATTACATCAATTAGTTCCTGTGTGAACAATATATCTGGGTTACTAACCAATATAAATTTTCCACGTGCCCGACGAATACCTACATTTTTACCATAAAATTCTAATACCGAGGATGGGTTATTTGTTTTGCTATGGATTTCAGACGGCACAGTTATAACTCTAATCGGAAAATTTTTAGCCAAACTTATTACGTCTTTCATTGGCTTTCGATCTGCCAATGGATTCCACTCAACAATAATAAGTTCTAAAAAATTTTTAGAATGTTTTGAAATTTGATAATCTAACGATCGAATAAACATATTCATTCGATCCATGAAATTTACTCCGTAGTTATCATTTCTTCCAACTATTACTATTGATAGATACGGAGAATTTTTGTTCATAATTTTGTTGCTTTTACCAAAAGATGCCATCCAAGATATTCTCTTACTGCGTCGCGCATACTATCCGGCATGGCCACAAACCAAGGTTCTAATTCATATCTACCTGCTTTGTATTCTTCTACATTATACATAAAACAATGATCTTGACGCAATCTTTCTACGTGGAATCGACTGCCAAGTATTTCGGGAATTTCTTCTTTGGTAAAACTACGAGCATAC
>CAILDT010000171.1 GCA_903833025.1 uncultured Bacteroidota bacterium
GTCGGTCATGTCGCCACCACCACCAAGTGTATTGCCAGCCTCAGTACCCTTTGACTTGCTATCCTTTATTTTTTTACCCACACGATCGAAAAGTGAATAGCCCTGTCTGTTTACAAAAACCGTTCCTTCGCTTCCGTAGATGATTGTACCGCGGTCACTTCCATAAGTGTTGTATCCAGAACGACTTTTCCCATCCCATTTGATTATTTTATTTCCTGGGAATCGATAAGTAGCATCCATCGTATCATACATTACCCAACCATCGTTTTTAAAATGTCTTTTAGCAGCTTCTACATCTACGTGTTCTGGATAGGTAACTTGTAAAGCCCAACGTGCTACGTCTAATTCATGCGTTGCATTGTTACCAGTTTCTCCAGTTCCCCAATGCCAGCCATACCAATGCCAATTGTAATCCCAAGTATTGTCATTGTATTCAACATGCGGGGCGGGTCCTTGCCATAATTCCCAATCTAAACCTTCGGGTATGGGTGCTTTTTTAGCAACGGGTACTTCTCCGCGCATATTAATATAGAAAGCCACCGCTTTGTATACATCCCCAATTACACCTTTATGAATTTCTCCAATAATCTCTTGAGATTCTTTGGCAGAGCGTTGTTGATTACCCATTTGAACTACTTTGCCGTATTTTTTTTGAAAGGCAACCAGTAATTCGCCTTCACGAGGATTGTGACTGCATGGTTTTTCGATATAAACATGTTTGCCTGCTTGCATGGCCATCCAGGTACCAGGAGCATGCCAATGATCGGGTGTTGCATTAAAAATAGCATCTACACTTTGATCATTCCAAACATCATGAATGTCTCCAATCAATGTCGCTTTTCCTGAAACTTTTCCACTTAGGTCTTTGCCCACTTTTTCGCGCTGCTTTTTCATCACATCACAGATATAAGCAACATCTACATTATTTTTTTTATCTTGAAGCGCAGCATAATAAGCGCTAACCCTGCGCCCACAGCCCATTAGCGCGATATTCAATCGGTCGTTTGCGCCAATAATTCTCGAATAACTTTTTGCACTGAAGCCAGAAGCAACGCCTCCAATTCCAATACCTGCAGCAGTAAACGCAACATTGCGCATAAATTCCCTTCGATTTGTACTCATAGTGTATAGGTTTAATAGTTTTAACAATCTGTTTTTAAAATATCGAAATCGTCTTTTAAAGTTAATAAAAAAATGGGCTGAACTAGGAATATGCATCATCAAATTCTGTTCAATAAGCCCTAATTTGCCCATGTTTCTACGAAAAGGATTTCGTTAAATGCCTAAGCCCAATCCATTTAAAAGTTTAATTTTATTTTTTAATAAAACCCAGTCATTACCTAGAGCAACGCGCTGGATTTTAAATATTCCAAAATAAAACCATATGAAGTATTTGTCAAAACTTAGTTCAATTATTCTTATTCTTTGTGCCATGCATTTAACTGTGCTTGCACAAAAAGAAAACTGGAAAAATTTATTTAATGGAAAAGATTTAAAAGGCTGGAAAGAGCTAAATGGTAAAGCGCCTTTTACGATTGAAAATGGAGAGATTGTTGGAAGAACCGTTCCTGATCAGCCCAATTCATTTCTTGCTACCGAAAAATTGTACGGTGATTTTATATTTGAAGTTGAATTTAAAGTGGATACCCATATGAA
>CAILDT010000172.1 GCA_903833025.1 uncultured Bacteroidota bacterium
AATAGCTTTTAATAATTTTATTGCAAATTGCTTTTACACAGGTTTATTCACAATGCAAAACAACCCTGATGAAAAATCTTATTCATACAATAACTATTAATCTTAAATTTGACCTCGATTTCAAAAACTAAATATTCACAAAAACTAATAAAACAAATTACAAAAAATGAAAGAAGTTTATATTATTTCAGCAGTACGCACACCAATAGGAAGTTTTGGTGGTGCATTATCAAGTATTTCAGCAACAAAATTAGGAGCAACTGCAATTAAAGGTGCACTTGCAAAAGCAGGTGTTGATGGCAAAGAAGTTCAGGAAGTTTATATGGGCAGTGTGATGCAGGCTAACTTGGGACAAGCACCAGCACGCCAAGCAGCTATGTTTGCAGGACTACCAAATACAGTTCAATGCACAACAGTAAATAAAGTTTGCGCTTCGGGAATGAAAGCAATAATGATTGGCGCACAAAGTATAATGTGTGGCGATGCTGATGTAGTGGTAGCAGGCGGAATGGAGAATATGAGTCAGGTTCCTTTTTATTCTGAAAATATGCGTTGGGGAAATAAATATGGAAACGTTACAATGATTGATGGCTTGGCGAAAGATGGTTTAACTGACGTATATCACAATTACCCAATGGGTGCTGCGGCTGATTTATGTGGTAAAGAATGTAACATTTCTCGTGAGGAACAAGATGCTTTTGCAATAGAATCATACAAACGTTCGCAAGCTGCGTGGGCTGCTGGAAAATTTAATGATGAAATTGTACCTGTGGAAATACCGCAACGCAAGGGCGACCCAATAATAATGAAAGAAGATGAAGAATATAAAAATGTTCGTTTCGATAAAATCCCTGAATTAAAACCTGCTTTTACAAAAGATGGAACTGCAACTGCAGCTAATTCATCAACAATGAACGATGGTGCAGCAGCGGTAGTTTTAATGAGTAAAGAAAAAGCGGAAAAACTTGGAGTGAAACCAATTGCAATTATTCGCGGCTATGCCGATGCTGAACACGCACCGGAATGGTTTACCACTGCTCCTTCGTTAGCTGTGCCTAAAGCTGTTTCCAAAGCAGGCTTAACGTTAGGCGACATTAATTACTTTGAATTAAACGAAGCATTTTCTGTTGTAGGTATTGTTAATATGCAAAAAATGAAATTAGATGCAAGCAAAGTAAATGTTAATGGTGGCGCGGTTTCTCTTGGTCATCCACTTGGCTGTTCGGGGGCACGCATTGTGGTTACGTTAATTAATGTATTGAAACAAAACAAAGCAAAATACGGTGCTGCTGGAATATGCAACGGTGGCGGCGGTGCATCAGCAATGGTGATTGAAAATATTTAATTTCAGATTTCAAATTATGGCAAAACTCGAACGATTTGAAGATATGGAGGTATGGCAAAGAGCCAGAAAACTTTGTAATGAAATCTATCCATTAACGTTGAAAGGTAGTTTCCAGAGGGATTTCAAATTAAGAGACCAGATAAATGGTTCGAGTGGTTCCATAATGGATAATATAGCTGAAGGTTTTGAAAGAGATGGAAGAATTGAATTCAGACAATTTTTAAGTATTGCTAAAGGTTCTTGTGGTGAAGTTCGCTCTCAATTAAACAGGGCAATGGATAGGAATCATATTAACTTAATTGAATTTGACAGTTTGAAATTACAAGCTGAAGATATTAGTAAACAATTAAAAGGTTTTATTTCATATTTAAATACGTCAGAATTTAAAGGCGCAAAGTTTAAGTAACCTTGGAATTTGAAATCTGAAATCTGAAATTAATTATGTACGGAATCTGTAATTTAAGTGTAGTACCCTGCCGTAAGGAACCATCGGACAGAAGCGAGATGGTAACTCAACTTTTATTTGGTGATTCTTTTGAAATAATAGAAACTCTTGGCAATTGGTGCAAAATAAAAATTGCGTACGACGGTTATGATTGTTGGATTGATAAAAAACAAATCCTCGTTATCACCCATCGAACGTACGATACATTAAATTCAAACGAAAGTTTTTGTACCAACGAACTCATTCAAATAATTACGAATAATAAAACTTCACAACTTTTTCCGGTTGTGCTTGGCAGTTCTCTTCCTAATTTTGATGCTGGCGAATGTATTGTTGAAAACGAAAGTTATACGTACGACGGTACTTTTGTTAACATTGGCGTGCCTTCTACTAAAGACCAATTTATTGAAACCGCGATGATGTATTTAAACGCTCCTTATTTATGGGGCGGCAAATCGCCTTTTGGTATTGATTGTTCGGGGTTTACACAAATGATATATAAATTAAATGGCACAAAACTTTTACGAGATGCGCATCAACAGGCGGAACAAGGGGAAACATTAAGTTTTGTGGAAGAAGCAGAGCCGGGCGATTTAGCTTTTTTTGATAATGATGAAGGACGAATTGTGCACGTTGGCATTGTGATGAACCACCATAAAATTATTCACGCATCGGGCAAGGTGCGTATTGATGGCTTCGACCACCAAGGAATATTTAATAATGATAAAAAAGATTACACGCACCGTTTACGTTTATTGAAACGGATTTTTTAGTTAATTTTTACCTCTACTTCTTCTCCCAAAAATTTTGGTTCGGTATGGAAAACGTATAAATCCAGAACGGCTTTAAACTTTGCGAAGTATTCTCGTATTCTTGTTTTGATGGAAAACTGGTCGGGCACATCTTGTGCATTAAAAGCAATTACATTCATATCATAATAATTGCCAATAAATATTGCTCTTTCATTGTGAAACTCCTGCGAAATAACGGTTACACTTTTCCTACCGAATACTTTTAAACATCTCACCATTGAATCTAACGTTCGGAAACCTGCATAATCCAAGGTGATGCAACTGTCGGGCACACCCATTAAAACAAGGGCATCTCGCATATCAGTTGCTTCATCATATTCTTTTTTATGATTATCGCCACTGACTATTATGTGTTTTATTTTGCCTGCTTTAAAAAGTTTGGCTGCTGCTTCAATTCTATATTTAAAAAATAAATTATCGTACCCGCTTTTTAATGTTTTGCTTGCTCCTAATAAAATAGCAACATCGTTTTCGGGTATCAAATTTACATCAGAATACAATTTCGATTTAGTACTTTTTATTATCCAATAATTACTAATACCTATTGAAATAGCCATTATTACTACAAAGTAGCCCGTCCATTTTATAGTTTCTTTTAGTGAAATTTTTTTTATGCGTTCAATCATCGTGAGCAAAAGTAAATATAAATCAGATTTAAAATGAGGATTGTTGTAACCCTTTCATTTTTAAATCGTAAGAGGGGACAAAGAATATTAAAAAATACCCCAAATGAGACAATTAAAAATAAGCAAACAGGTAACCAATCGCGAAACCGCTTCGCTTGATAAGTACTTGCAAGAGATTGGCAGATTGGAGTTAATAACCGCTGACCAAGAGGTAGAATTAGCAAAAAGAATAAAGCTCGGCGACCACGATGCGTTGGAAAAATTAACGAAATCGAATTTGCGATTTGTTGTTTCTGTTTCCAAACAGTACCAAAATCAGGGGTTAGGATTATCCGATTTAATTAACGAAGGCAATTTAGGATTAATAAAAGCTGCGCAACGATTTGATGAAACGCGTGGTTTCAAATTTATTTCGTACGCCGTTTGGTGGATTCGTCAATCCATAATGCAGGCATTGGCAGAGCAATCGCGGATTGTGAGGTTGCCACTAAATAGAATTGGTGCGATAAATAGAATCAATAAAACGTTTTCTAAACTCGAACAACAATATGAGCGCGAGCCGTCGGCTGCCGAAATAGCTGATATACTGGAGATGCCGACGGATGATATAAATGATTCGTTAAGGCAAAATCTTCGCCATCTTTCTATGGATGCGCCTATGTCCACCAGTGATGATAATAATGGAACTATTCTTGACTTGCTCGAATCGTCTGAATTGGCTCGACCTGACGCTGTTTTAACAAGTGAATCGTTGAAATTGGAAATAGACCGTGCGTTAAAAACGTTAACCCCTCGCGAAGCGGAAATACTTAAATATTATTTCGGATTGGATTGTCAAAACCCATTAACGTCAGAAGAAATAGCCGAAAAATTTGGTTTGACTCGAGAAAGAGTGAGGCAAATTAGAGAAAAGGCGATTAAAAGATTAAAAATGACTTCTAAAAATAAAATTTTAAAAGGCTATTTGGGATAAACACTACTTTCAATTTTATATCAATAATAACCCTGACCGTTTCGGTTGGGGTTATTTATTTTTAGGAATGCCGAATGTTTTCAGCAAAATATGAATTGATTTTTCGGTGAGAACATAGTTACTCGGCGGTTCGCTTTTTACCAAAACATACTTTTTCAGTCGGGGCAAATGTTTTGAAAATCCAGCTATTGATAATCCGCCTGCTTCGCGCAGTTTTGCGCCGTTTACTTTTCCTGAATTATGCAACAGCAGCAATTCGCGGGCAATTGTTTCATACATCGCACCTCTGGCATTGAGCGGAAAATAAGCGTGCAAAGCCGATTTCAGCTTTGCCAGCGATACGTTATCTACCGCTATTTGCAAAGGTAAAAAATGTGTATCCTCTAACAATAAATTAAGTATCGCCTCCTTCAACTTTGCTGCTTCTGTATTTTTTTGTTCAACAGCTTCCACAAAATTTGTGTAAAAATCATAAAGCGAATTTTGTCCATTTCCATTTTTTATATATTGATTAAGTGCATCAATTAGCCCCTGCTCAAAAACGGAGTACAACAAAACTCCTCCATTTGTATCTATATTTAAAGTTGAAATACCCTCAATTAACGAATTTACACCATTGCCTATTTCGGAAATGGTATTCGGAACAGAATTTACACCATTGCCTTTTTCGGGAACGGTATTCGGAACAGAGTTTACACCATTGCTTTTTTCGGCAATGGCATTCGGAACAGAGTTTACACCATTGCTTTTTTCGGCAATGGCATTCGGAGCAGATTTTACACCATTGCTTTTTTCGGGAACGGCATTCGGAACAGAGTTTACACCATTGCTCTTTTCGGCAATGGCATTCGGAGCAGATTTTACACCATTGCTTTTTTCGGCAATGGTAGTATCCGCCATTTGTAAACCCACATTATTTTTGATATAAGCATTTTCATTCTTCAGATACATCAAATGCTTTAGCAGGATATGTATAATTTTTTCGGGAACAATGTCCAGTTTTTCGGCAGCGTTATCTTCGTTCATTGTTACCTCACTATTTTTATTTGGTATTTTTATTTAGCGGCTTTTCTTGCCTTCATTTTTCTTTTTACATAGAAAAACAAAATTAATCCGACTACAATCACCAAAAAGTGAACGAGGTAAGAGCGCGATAATCCATCTTTATTTACAAAACAGAAAAAACGAGCACGGCGAGCAGGGTCTTCAAATAGTGAAGTTTTCAGCTTTTTAAGGAAGCCACTTTGTTTTCTACTGTCTATATTTTTATTGTCTTCCTTAATACTCATCCACACAAAAACTGGTTTTCCTACAATATGGTCTTCGGGCACAAACCCCCAAGCGCGGCAATCAGCAGAGTTGTGGCGATTATCACCCATCATAAAATAATAATCTAACTTGAAAGTATAAGTGTCGGTTTGTTTTCCGTTGATAAAAATTTTATCGCCCTTTATCTCCATCGTATTTAATTCGTAATTAATAATGATACGTTTGTACAACGCAATGTTCATCGTATCTATATGAATAGTTACGCCCTTTTTAGGAACGTATAAAGGACCAAAATTGTCATTGTTCCATTTATAATTTGGCGAGTGAGGAAATATTTCAGGGTCGTATTTCCCTGCCGAATCATATCTCGGAGTAACCGATTTCACGAAACTTAAACCTCTAACTTTTTCTACTTTATTAAAAGGTAAATTTAATTGCCACAGCGTACCTGTTCTATCAAGCTGTTCTATTCCGCTGTATTCATCAGTAATATCAAGCTCTTCAATCAACTGATTCGAAAACGGTGTACCATCCGTTTGCACCGTATAATGATATTGCATCGTTTCCGATTGATAAGCGGGCTTGCTATTGATGGTTAATTTTTCATCAACAATTTTTAATGTGTCGCCCGGAATTGCAACGCAACGCTTCACATAATTTTCGCGCTTGTCGGCAGGACGATACACCACATCGCCAATTGGCGAATAAATATATTGCTGACTATCTTGGTCATACCCTGTTTTTATTTGCGCAGTTGGTTTTTTATACAAACTCGAAAAATGATTTTGGCGACAAATTCCATAATAACTTCTGTCCTGATAATCAAGCGCAACGGTATCTCCGTCAGGATAATTAAAAACTACGATATCATTATTTTTTACTGATGATAAACCCGGCAAACGAAAATACGGCAACGAAAACCAATCTAAATACGATTTTGTGTATTTGGCAGCAGGCAATGTATGATGCACGAAAGGGAATGAAAAAGGGGTGTTCGGAATTTTTGCACCATAACTTATTTTACTCACAAAAAGATAATCGCCCACCATCATCGATTTTTCTAACGAAGAAGTAGGAATAGTAAATGCCTCAAAAAAGAAAGTACGAATAACAGT
>CAILDT010000173.1 GCA_903833025.1 uncultured Bacteroidota bacterium
ATATGCTGGTCGGTGTCCCAACCCTGTTTGCGGTCATATACAGATATACGCGGATACCAATGCACCACATCATAATGTTTATAGCCGGAAGAGTTAAATAATTTCATTCGGTTACGAATAGTTCCTGCATTAAAATAAGTTTTGAACTCAATATTAAATGTTATGCTTTCGCCTGATTTTAATGGTGTATTCAAAAACACTTTCAAGATAGTATTATCCATTTCCATTTTCAAATCAGCACCATTGGCTGTCATTTTCGAAACATTAGTACCTAACCCCTGCTCCGAATATTTCCCAAACTTCAACTTAGTTCCATTGTTTTTATATAGGTCGGCGAGGTACGAACCCTTTGCTTGCGCATTGCTGTAGAGATGAAAGTAAACAAACTTTAATTCATCAGGTGAGTTGTTATAATAGGTTAGCTGCTCTGCGCCATCAATAATATCAGTTTTATCATCCAGCGAAGCAGTTATTTTATAGTAGGTATCCTGCTGCCAATAGCCATCAAACGGTTTACGGTTTTTCCAATAATATTGGTTGGTGCTGCTTTGGTAGTTATTTGCCGGAAACTGCGCTATGGCATTTATTGTAAATACTGTTAATACAAGTAATAGTAGTTTTTGTTTCATCATAAAAAAATAAATTAGGAATGGTAAATATAGATTATTTTTTAATGCCCAACTACTTTTAGAGAAAGAGTAACTGAGTATCGCCGAATAGACCTCACCCTTTTATCCCTTTTCCTTGAATGAAGGAGAGGGGGTGTTACCTGAAGTGCTATATACAAAGTACGACACACCTTGACACCACTCCTCTTTTTTCAAGGAGAGGAGCTGGGGGTGAGGTCTGAATGAAAATAAGCACTCGAATTTTGACAACTTTAAAGGGAAACTGTGTATCAATAACAGAAAATAAAACTACACAGGCATATCAGCCCAAACGAGATAACCGTTTAATTTAAACAACTTCCTGAATTTACGTTCCATTTTGTAAGATACTTTGTGTGGCTCCACATCGTTAGTAGTTACTATGTATTTAAAACTAAACGGGTGTTCTTCTGATTTGGAGATATGTTTAAGAGCAATTAATTCTTTCTGACTAATTTTAAGCAAACCCGAATGAGGATACGCTTTTTCTACTTCCGAATTACTCATTCCGCATTTATGTTTGTTTCCTTCATAATCGGTAGCAACCGATTTACGTCCTCTATTTTTAAAATACCGCACTTTGCTCATCAGCAACCTATATTTTCGAAGTTTACCTTGCATAGGGACAGAATATGATTCAGTACATTGTTTAGCCATTGTTATTATAGTTTAAATTAATAAATTCTATTACAAAACGTCAACCTCCTATTACCTCCCCTTTTTCCCCTCTCCAAGAAAAGGAGAGGGGTATAAAAAGGTATATTTCAAAAACCCTTAGTTGTAGGGTACGCGTGTGCCTTGTGGGTTTGCCCATATTCCTTCGCCATCAGCGGCTATAGCCACCATAACAAAGTTTATTAAATCGCCAGCCGTTAATCCGGTGATGGTAATTTTTGAAGTCCCAATTTTGCTTTTCCACGTAGCATCAAACTCGCCTTTGCCATAATACACAATGTATTTTTGAGCAAATTTCATTTTTTTACAGCTGCATCCTACAGCGTTTGGTCCTTTTTTTAAGTTCAGTTTAAATGTAGTAGCAACTAATTGTGTACGGTTTCTTACTCCTTTTTTACGCACCGCAACACCAGTTAAATTAAACAAACTCAAATTTCCATTTGCCAAATTTGAACACGAATTAATCATCGCGCCAAAAGCAGTTATCAACTGGTCGTAATACAATAAACGCGAATCTTTATCAGCATTGGTTATATTTTTACCCATAGCTGCTAATGGCAATAACACATCATAAATAGCCACACACGATGCTACCGATGGATTTGCATCCGCAAATTCGGTAATCGTTATTATCCTCGGAAATTTATCACTTACATACGTACAAATTTTAGAAAAATTCATAGAACGAAGTGCTGGAGCGGGAATGATAACCGAGTGGGGAACAGGCGGCAACAAAGACAAGGCAAGTAAATTCTTTTTTGTTTCCTTAACAATAGCAGCTTCCTGTTTTGCAGTTAATCGTTTTGGTTTTTCTTCTTCTTCCTTTTTCTTAGCTTTTCCTTTTGTTTTGTTATCGGCACTGGC
>CAILDT010000174.1 GCA_903833025.1 uncultured Bacteroidota bacterium
AGTTAGTGCTTTTTACAATTGTCTCGAGCATTTCAGACGGTAATACCTTTGGTGATACGGCCAAACTCTTTGAGGCGATTAATGAAGACGATTTTAAATCGAAATTGGAAGAAACCATTACACAAATGCATACTTTATTTGGTGAAGATAAATCAACTCCGGAGGCTGATGCTGATGCTGATGCTGATGCTGATGCAGGCGCGTCTAGCGAACAACAACCTAGCGCTGATAAATCCGGCATAAATTTAGAGGACTTGCCTGATCCAAGCGATATTCACGAACACGTCACAAATATGATGAATGGTAAATTAGGTAAGCTTGCGCGAGAGATCGCCGAAGAAACCGCGGCTGATTTAAATATTAATATGGAGAATGCTGAATCGATTAATGATGTATTTAAGCGATTAATTAAAAATCCGACTAAATTATTGGGCTTGGTTAAAAATGTGGGCTCGAAATTAGATCAAAAACTTAAATCCGGAGATATGAAGGAAAGTGAATTATTAGAAGAAGCGAGTGAATTGATGAAGAAAATGAAAAACATGCCGGGTATGGGAGACTTGCAAAGTATGTTAAGCAAAATGGGCATGAACGCAGGAGGCGGTCTTGGAGGGAAAGGTGGCGGCAAGGTGAATGTCAATGCGATGCAATCTAATTTAGACAAAAAACTAAAGGAGACAAAGAATCGCGAGAGATTGTTGAAAAAAGTGGAAGAGAAAAGAGCCGTGCTTGAAGCGGCTGCCGCAGAAGCTGAACTAAATAAATTATATGCATCGGCTTACCCTGAACAGGCATCGAGTATGGGTGCGAGTGCGACTGACTCTTCGCTCGCCGATTCATTGGCTGCTTTGGAAAATTTAGTGTTCTCTACTGGTGAAAAAGTTGAACGAAGCTTGCCTAGTGATAAGAAGAAAAATAAGAAGAAGAATAAAAAGTAAATTGTAGTTATATATATAAATGACTACAACATTTTGGTTAAAAAATCCAAATATTTTATTTAAATCAGACGAAATATCCCAGATATGGCCTTCTGCTGATATGTCATTTGAAGCGAAATTAAATGCAATTACACGTCTTGTCATACTATTGACGGTATTAGGCTATTTTATAACTAAAAATAGTAAAATAATTTTTTCGGGTTTAATCACTTTAGGTGCAATTATCCTCTTGTACAAATTAAAATCCAAGAATAAAAAGGAAGGGTTTACGAATAATGAATTATATAAAATTCTTAAAAATGATTTCACTGAACCCACTATAGCAAATCCGGCAATGAATGTATTATTAACTGAAATTAGCGACGATCCTTTGCGAAAAGAAGCCGCGCCAGCTTTTAATCCTATTGTAGAAGCGGATATAAATGCAAAAACCAAACAATTTGTTGTGAGTAATTTCAATGATCCGGCCATCGAAGAGAGATTATTTAATGATTTAGGCGATAATTTTACATTTGATCAATCCATGCGAGCTTTTAACCCCATGCCCAGCACGACCATTCCTAATGATCAAACGGCTTTTACCGAATATTGTTATGGTGATATGATTGCCTGCCGCGACATTGATAATAATGAATTGGCTTGTGTACGTAATGCTCCGCCGCGATGGACTAATTATTAAATATATATAATAAAA
>CAILDT010000175.1 GCA_903833025.1 uncultured Bacteroidota bacterium
AACATTCGGACCGCCCAATAATCCAGTAATTGTTGTGGGAGCCGAATTTGGATTAGTTATCGTTCCACCTCCGCTTATTAAAGTCCATACTCCCGTACCAATTGCTGGCACAACCGCAGCCATTACTGCATTTAGTCCACATATCGTTTGATTAGGACCTGCATTGGCAACAGAAGGTTGTGCAATGCCGTTTATTGTTACTTGGCTTGTTGAAGGCGGGCAAGGCGGGTTAGATATTGTCCATTGAAAAACATTTGCTCCTACCGATAAACCGGTAACACCACTATTATTCAAAGCTGGATTTGTAATTACTCCAGTGCCACTAATCAACGTCCAAGTTCCCGTTCCTATAACAGGGATATTTCCTGCAAGCGTTGCAGTGGTAGCACAAACAGTTTGATTTGGTCCTGCTATAGAAGTCGTTGGCCCTACAACACTAGTTATTGTTACTTGGCTAGTGGTTGGCGGACAAGGTGCGTTATCTATTTCCCATTGAAATACATTTGCTCCTAATGCTAATCCTGTAATTCCTGTTGTTGGCGATGTTGGAGTTGTTATTGTTCCTGTTCCGCTTATTAATGTCCATAATCCTGTTCCTATAACTGGGTTGTTACCTGCCATTGTTGCAATTGCTCCACAAACCGTTTGATTTGCACCTGCCGCAGCAACTGTTGGCGGCACTACTTGTGTTATTGTTACTTGACTAAACGAAATTGGGCAAGGCGGATTTGATATTGTCCATTGGAAAACATTAGCACCAACTCCTAAGGCAGTTAATCCTGACGTTGGCGAAGCTGGGTTTGTTATTGTTCCTGTGCCACTTATTAATGTCCAAACACCAACACCAACAACTGCTGTATTACCTGCCAAAGTTGCTGTGGTTGCACATACCGATTGATTTGGACCTGCATTAGAAGCAGTGGATGTAGGCACAGAAGTAATGGTTACTTGACTTGAAGTTGGTGGGCAAGGCGCATTGGTTATCGTCCATTGAAACACATTTGCTCCTGGACTCAATCCTGTTATATCGGTAGTTTCTGAATTTGGAGTAACTATCGTTCCTGTTCCACTTATTAACGTCCAAGTACCTACTCCTGGCAAAGCAACGTTTGCTGCCATAGTTGCTAACGTTCCGCACACGGTTTGATTAGGTCCTGCGTTAGCAATCACAGGAGGAGCTACTCCGGTAATAGTTACCTGACTTGATGAAACAGGGCAAGGAGCATTTGATATTGTCCATTGAAATACATTTGCCCCTGCTCCCAAACCTGTTATTCCTGTTGTTGGAGAATTAGGCGTTGTTATTGTTCCTGAACCGCTAACTAACGTCCAAACACCATTACCAACCAGTGCCACATTTCCAGCCATTGTAGCTGTGGTTCCGCAAATTGTTTGATTTGGTCCGGCAACTGCTACGGTTGGCGGGTTAACGGGTGTAATGGTTACTTGGCTTGAGGTTGGCGGGCAAGGCGGATTTGTGATTGTCCATTGAAATACATTTGGTCCTGCGCCTAATGCTGTAACCGTAGATGTTGGAGATGCAGGGGTTGTAATTGTTCCTGCACCACTTACCAACGTCCATATTCCTGTTCCTAAAATGGCAGTATTACCTGCTAAAGTTGCAGTGTTTCCACATACGTTTTGATTTGGACCTGCAGCTGCAATTGTGGGAGTGGCGGAGCGTGTAATTATCACCTGACTGGAAGTTACAGGGCAAGGAGGGTTTGTTATCGTCCATTGAAAAGTATTTGCTCCAATTCCTAAACCTGTAACTCCTGAAGTAGCCAAATTAGGATTAGTAATAGTACCTGCTCCACCTAATAAAACCCACGTACCAATACCTACAGCTGGCACATTACCCGCTAAAGTTGCTGTGGTTGCACAAACGGTTTGTGCTGGTCCGGCATTAGAAGGTGTAGGGTTAGCTACTCCTGTAATAGTTACTTGGCTGGTGGTTGCTGGGCAAGGGGCATTGCTGATGGTCCATTGAAATACATTAGGACCTGCTCCTAACGCAGTTAAACCTGTAGTTGAGTTTGCAGGCGTTGTTATTGCTCCTGCTCCGCTTACCAATGTCCATAATCCTGTGCCAATAACAGGAGGATTTCCAGTTATAGTTGCAGTAGTTCCGCATAATGTTTGATTAGCACCTGCTACAGCAACGGTAGGTGGTGCTACCCCTGTAACTGTTACTTGGCTCGTAGTTGGAGGACAAGGAGGATTTGAGATTGTCCATTGAAAAACATTTGGGCCTACTCCTAAGCCCGTTATTGTTGATGTTGGCGAAGCAGGCGTTGTTATAGTTCCTGCTCCTGAAATTAGCGTCCAAACTCCAGTGCCCACTGCAACAATATTACCTGCTAAAGTTGCATTGGGAATACAAGAACTTTGTGCCGGACCAGCATTTGCAACCGTAGGGACTCCAACTCCTGTTATTGTTACTTGGCTATTTGTTGCCGGGCAAGGCGCATTACTGATGGTCCATTGAAACACATTTGCCCCTACTCCTAACCCTGTAATACCAGAAGTTGGAGATGCCGGTGTTGTTATTGTTCCTGCGCCGCTTACTAATGTCCATAAACCTGTACCTACTGCCGCTAAGTTCCCTGCTATTGTTGCTACAGTTCCACAAACTGTTTGGGCTGGACCAGCTGCTGCAACAGTTGGTACCGCCACTCCTGTAATAGTAACTTGGCTATTTGTTGCTGGACAAGGAGGATTTGAGATTGTCCATTGAAAAACATTTGCCCCCACTCCTAAGCCTGTTAACCCTGATGTTGGTGATGCAGGGGTTGTTATTGTTCCAGTTCCTGAAACTAACGTCCAAACTCCTGTACCTATTACTGCTGCATTTCCTGCTAATGTTGCTGTTGTTCCGCAAACGGTTTGATTTGGACCTGCTGCTGCAACAGTAGGAATAGGGGTTGCTGTAATGGTTACTTGACTATTTGTTGCTGGGCAAGGTGCATTGCTAATTGTCCATTGAAATACATTTGCGCCTGCTCCTAAGCCCGTTAAACCTGATGTTGGCGATGCCGGAGTTGTTATTGTTCCTGTGCCACTTACTAATGTCCATAAACCTGTGCCTACTGCTGCTACGTTACCAGCTAAGATAGCGGTTGTTCCGCAAATGTTTTGATTGGGACCTGCTGCTGCCACAGTTGGCACAGCTACTCCTGTAATAGTTACTTGGCTTGATGTTGGCGGACAAGGAGCGTTGCTGATTGTCCATTGAAATACATTTGCCCCAACTCCTAACGCTGTTATTCCTGATGTGGGTGACGCTGGGGTTGTTATTGTTCCTGCTCCACTTACTAACGTCCAAACACCTGTGCCAACAGCTGCTACGTTACCTCCTAAGGTTGCTGTTGTTCCGCAAACGGTTTGGTTTGGACCTGCTGCTGCTACTGTGGGAACAGGAGTTGCTGTAATGGTTACCTGACTTGATGTTGCCGGACAGGGTGCATCCGTTATCGTCCATTGAAAAACATTTGCTCCTGCTCCTAAGCCCGTTAAACCTGATGTTGGCGAGGCGGGATTAGTTATTGTTCCGGTTCCTGAAACCAACGTCCAAGTGCCTGTGCCTACTGCTGCTACGTTACCTGCTAAGGTTGCTGTTGTTCCGCAGATGTTTTGATTTGGACCTGCTGCTGCCACTGTGGGCGTAATGCTTGCCACCGTAACTGTTTGTGTTGCTACGCATAGATTTACATCAGTAACAGTAACGGTGTAGGTTGCAGGACCTAAATTGGTTGCTGTTTGAGTAATTTGTCCGCCGGGAGCCCACGAATAGGTGTAAGGACCAGCCACGCCAACAGGTGTTGCAGTAGCTGTTCCGGTATTTGCGCCAGAACAGGAAGGGGTGCTTGCTATATTTGGCGGGCAGCAAGCGATAATTGCATTAAAATTAGCTACTGGGTCGGTGGCACAACCGGCGCTAGACCAGCTGCCCGATTCTCCATCGCCAGAAGTACCCACGGTAACTGATAAGCTCATACCTGGATTACAGCCGGGTAGTACTTGAATACTCCAGCAAAAGTCCCAGTCGGCTGGTCCTGGGGTGATAACATAGGTACCTGCAATAGGGTTAGAAACTCCATCGCCGAAGTTGTTTCCTGGGTTTCCATCCAACGAACCACAACCGAGTACGTATCCGAAGGCATCGGTAACATAAGTTCCATCAAAATAAAACCCTGGGGGCCAAACTACTCCTGTTACAGAACTTGTTATGCCTAAAGGATAATACGACCAGCCACCACAGGAACCAGCTGGTGGACCCCAAAAAGCAGAGGTGGAAAGAAAAGGTGGTGGTGGTGCAGTAGTTAAGGACGGTATATTCCAGCCGTTGCCGAAATTAAGCTGAACGCCCTGAAACCAGTTGTTTGATACTTGTGTCCATTGGTCGATATGAAAACAGAAGTTTACCGTCTGTCCGGGTTGATAGGTGCCGTTTACAGGCAGTGGATTTACAGTGAGTGTGGAAGCGTTTAAACAATTGGAGCAATCCTGATAGGCATTTACGTGGAGGTTAAAAGTGCCTGTTTGCCCTATGTTTCCGCTGATAAAAATATAGTATGTTTGACCGGGAATGATGCCACTACCGATGTTAAGGGTGGCTGCACCCGCTGCGCCAACAGTGCAGTTGATGCCTGCCAAGTTGTTACAATTGGTGCCAGTATATAAGGCAATGTTTGGGTTTGTAAAAGTGGCACCTGTAACGCTTACTACTACTCCGAAACCAGTTGGAGGTGCTACGAAGGTGTACCACACGCTGTTGGCAGGTGATGCCATACCGCAGCCGGCAAGTGTTACATAAGGGTTTTCGGGAGTGGCAGCTACAATGGTACCTGCAACGGTGGTGGTTGCGCCATTTTGGACGCCTCCTCCGCAGGGACCTGGTGTGCCAAGTGTTCCGAGGTTTTGTGCGCCAACACAATTATCATTTGCTGGTTGGGCTAATGCGAGTGTGGTTATTAAAAGTGTTAGTATTATGAGTACGTTTTTCTTCATAAATTTTTTTATAAAAGTTTATTTTGAAACCTTTATATAGGTTGCTATCAGGTGCCCGTCTTCGGTTATAGAAAATTCGGGTTTTCGGTAATTGTAAACAAAATTTGATTGGTATAAATCGGCATCGATGGTAATTCCAGTTGCGGCAAGTTGTTTTGCGGCAAGTATTACGCATTGAAATCCTTCTGCAAATTTTACGGTGTCGTTTTTTTCTTTTAGCCGATAAGGTTCCATATTTGCTTTGTAAATTGACTCTTTATAAAAGGTTTCTTTTTCGGGCGATTTATTATTGATGATAATAATGCTGTTTTTTACAGTGGTTTGTGCCAGTATTTTTTTACTGCCTGCCAAAAGGGTAATTAACAGGAGGAATATGTAAAGTGTTGGTTTCATTTAAGGTTTTTTCAATGGTAAATGTTGTTTGTAAAAGTAACATTTTTTTTCTTCAAAATAATACTGCTCCAAAAAATAGCGACGAGTTGTTTTAAAATAGAGTTTTACTATTTATGCCGCATTGTTTTTAAGTTGAACTTTTTTTATGTTGGCATTGGCTAAATTTTCTGTTGTTGTTTTTATTTTATTTTTTTTGTTTGCTCTAATTTTGATGGAGGCAATTATTTTGCCTTTGAGGATGTTAGTGACTCCGAAAGTAAGGAGTGCGAACCCGAAAAAAATAATGGCGACTGCCGAAAGTGTTGTTATTTCTTTAATTTGAAAGAGGTAGGAGCTTGCTAAAACGGTGGATGTGCCTAATAAAATGAAAGTGGCTCCGCTTAAAAAAATGGTTAGTTGAGGAAATCTGGTTAATATGGTATGTACCGTTTTCATTTTTCAAAGTAATCTTCTTTTGTTTCTTTAAAGATGTTTGAAATTGCAAAATAGTTGCATTGATTAGACATAAAATAAAATACTGTGGTTGAATGAAATGTTTTGGGGCACAAAAAAACCTACTCTAAATTAATAGAGTAGGTTTTTTTATGATTTAATGCCTTTCGCCGCAAGGATAAACCTTTTTGCTCATAATTTGCAACCTTTTACTTATTTAACCAACACCATTATGATGTTACTTTCTGGTTGCAAAACGTCTTTAATCTAGCAAACTAAAACCTAATCATTAAGTTTCAAAACTGCCATAAAAGCCGATTGCGGAATTTCGACACTTCCTACCGAGCGCATCCGTTTTTTACCTTCTTTTTGTTTTTCGAGTAGCTTTCGCTTACGCGAGATATCACCACCATAACATTTTGCAGTAACATCTTTTCGCATTGCTTTTATAGTTTCGCGTGAAATAATTTTAGCTCCAATTGCTGCCTGTATAGGTATTTCAAATTGCTGACGGGGAATTAATTCTTTTAATTTTTCACACATTTTTTTCCCAAACTCATAAGCATTATCTCTGTGAATTAAAGAAGAAAGCGCATCTACCGGCTCGGCATTTAAAAGAATATCGAGCTTAACTAAATCAGAAGCACGATAATCAAGCGGTTGATAATCGAAAGAAGCGTATCCTTTGGAAATGGTTTTTAAACGGTCATAAAAGTCAAATACTATTTCACCCAAAGGCATATCAAACATAAGTTCTACGCGGTCGGTAGTTAAATATATTTGATTAGTAATAATGCCTCGTTTTGTAATACAAAGCTTCATAATATTACCTACAAATTCCGATTTGGTAATTACCTGCGCTTTAATATACGGTTCTTCCACTCTGTCTAATCGGCTTGGGTCGGGCAAATCAGAAGGATTGTTTACAATCTGCATTTCATTTTTTGAATTATAAGCGTGATACGAAACATTGGGAACGGTAGTAATCACAGTCATATTAAATTCGCGCTCCAATCGTTCCTGAATAATTTCCATATGCAACATTCCTAAAAAACCACAACGGAAACCAAAACCCAAAGCAGCAGAAGATTCTGGCTCCCAAGTTAAAGAAGCGTCATTCAATTGCAGTTTTTCCATCGAATATCTTAGCTCTTCAAAATCCTCTGTATCCACAGGGTAAATACCTGCAAACACCATTGGTTTCACATCTTCAAATCCCTGAATACCTCCTTCGCAAGGATTGGCAACATTGGTAATAGTATCACCTACCTTAACTTCGCGCGCATCTTTTATACCTGAAATAATATATCCTACATCGCCAGTTTTTACAGATGTGCGAGGTTCCTGCTTTAAACGCAATACGCCAATTTCGTCTGCGCTATATTCTTTTTCGGTAGCGAAAAATTTTACTTTATCCCCTTTTTTAATGGTGCCGTTTACCACTTTAAAATAAGCAATAATTCCTCTGAACGAATTATAAACCGAATCAAAAATCAATGCCTGCAAAGGTGCATTTGGGTCACCTTTAGGAGCAGGTACTCTACTCACAATTGCTTTTAAAATATCGTGAACGCCTTCGCCTGTTTTACCGGAAGCGGCAAGTATTTCTTCTCTTTTACAACCTAATAATTCTACTATCTGGTCTTTCACCGCTTCGGGTTCGGCACTAGGTAAATCTATTTTATTTAATATCGGGATAATCTCCAAATCGTTACCCAAAGCGAGATATAGGTTAGAAATAGTTTGTGCTTGAATTCCTTGTGCAGCATCCACAATTAATAAAGCACCTTCACAAGCGGCAATGGAACGGGAAACTTCGTAAGAAAAATCAACGTGTCCGGGAGTATCAATTAAATTAAGCACATATTTTTTTCCATCCAACTCATAATCCATTTGAATAGCGTGGCTTTTTATGGTTATGCCTCGCTCTTTCTCCAAATCCATATCATCAAGCACTTGCGCCTGCATATCGCGTTTGTTGATGGTGTTGGTATATTCCAAGAGTCGGTCGGCAAGCGTACTTTTTCCGTGGTCGATATGCGCAATGATGCAAAAATTTCTGATGTTCTCCATTATACTTTATTTAATTTAAACCCTTCGACAAGCTCAGGGGGACTAAGAATTTATAAATCATTCTCCCTCTCAGCTTTTTCTTTAAGGGGTGCGAAGATAGTTAAAAAGTTGGTTTGTTTGCCCTTTCATCAATGTGAAACGCTGACAAAAAAATGAGATATTTGCCGAGAATAAAAACCAACAAATGATTTTACAAATTTATAACTTCGTAAAAAACTATCTCTTAAACGGGATGTATGCGTATGCCTTGCTTGGCATTTATTCGCTTACTGTTTCTCCTTTCGTTACGCGGTTTATAGATTATGGAGAAGAAAATAAGTTTGTAGCCATTTTCGGATTTGTTATGCTGATAGTAGAATTTTTTGCACTCAACTTTAAATTAAAAATGGTAAGAATGCGCTCCGAACAAAAACGAATTGCTTATAAAAAAGAAACAGGAAAAGATATTATTCCGAGTGTTGGTCCAGGAGTGTTTTTTGGTTTTTGTATGCGACTTGTTTTTCACGTGGCAATAGTAATGGTAGGGATGACAGCTTTGGGATATACCTGCACCGAAAAATTAATGTCCGTACCGGGGGAAGTTGTTTTAATAATTTGGGTGTTTGCTGATATATGTGGCTTTATTTACATTTATATGAACACTGGCTTTTATACCGACCCGCCGCAAAACAGAAGAGATTTAGCGGATGA
>CAILDT010000176.1 GCA_903833025.1 uncultured Bacteroidota bacterium
AGGAGAGTTGATAAAATTTTATTCTTCGTCGGTAAATCCGATGAGTGATGAAATTGTTGGGGAGTTGTAAGACCTCCCCCCCTGCCCCTCTCCTTGAAAAAAGGAGAGGGGTGTCAAGGCGTAATGTTAATTTCCAAATAAATAAATTTATAAACTTAGAAATGCAACCTTTTATCGAGTTATTTAGTCTTAATGATTAAAAAACATTCCGAATTTGAAATAATGTTTTTATATTTGTGCAATTAATAAAACAAACTACTATGAAAAAGATAATTACTCTTAGTTTATTCGCGCTTAGCATTTCAATAAATGCATTTAGTGTTGTTCGTGTATCAGTGGCTTCAGGAAATTGGAATACCGCTGCAACGTGGAGTCCAGCTGGAATACCAACTACTTCAGACAATTTAACAATAATGGCAGGGCATAACATTACAATTGCTGCAACTGCGAGATGTTTAAATTTAGTAGTAAACAATGGAGGATCGTTTCAATTTTTAGCGAATGTGTTTTTGCAATGTGCTGGAAATTATACGCTGAATACAGGAGCGCAAGAAAAGGGTACAGGGCAGATTTCTTTTGGTACATCGGGTGCAAACTTAGTTGTAACTGGATCAACTGTTGGAACAGTAAGATATTATTTTAATTCGAACAGAACAATTTCTGCAGCCTCTGTAATAAGCAAATTAAGTTCGACAACACAAATAGCAGCGAACAGAACAGTAACCAACTTGGGAAGTTATACAATGGGAGGTTCGCTGTTAACAGCTACTTCCACTTGGTTAAACGGTGCGAGCGGAACACTAACGCTAACTGTAAATGGATTTGTTTCTGGTGGTGCAGGACATTTGAATGCTTCGGCTGTAGGCAACACAGTAATATTAAATTACGTAACAGGAAACGTACCTCCAACATTGGCGGGCTATTCTAATTTAACTATTTCGGGAGGTTCAGGAACAAAATCATTAACGGCTGATGTTATTGTTGGCAGAGACTTAACAATAAATGCTGGAGCCACTTTATCGGCAAATACTCATAACTTAAGTGTTGGGCGCAACTGGATAAAAAATGGTAGCTTTAGTGCAAGTGCAGGAAAAGCAGTAACTTTTAATGGGGCTGCAGCACAAACTATTTCAGGAGTTGGAAGTACTACATTTCAACAATTGACAATTAACAATACAGCAGGTGGTGTATCAATTACAAGTGGAACTTATTTGTTAAATCAAGTGTTGACAATAACTAATGGGAATTTTAACACAAATGGAAATACTTTTGAAATGGCTTCTACTGCAGGGCAAACTGCGCGTATTGCTCCTGTGGCAGTAACAGGCAGCATCAGTGGAAATTTTATTATTGACCGTTATATAACTTCACGCGATACTACTTGGTGCGATTTGGCTTCTCCGGTGCAAGCAACTACGTTTGTTGACTGGGATAATGAATTGCCTGCAATAAGTTATAATTACAATCCTCCTTTTGCTCAACCATCGGCTTTAACTTGGAGTGAGCCAGCAAATACTTGGTCGCCGATAACTCTATCAGGAACAGCACTAACACCTGGAGTTGGGTATGAGGTTTATCTTGCAAACGATTTTTTATATTCGGGTATTCCTAATTTAACATTGAATACGATTGGGGTTCCAACGTATGGAGACCAAAATTATACTGGTTTAATTTCTTTTACTGCTGCTTACCCTAATGGAAGTTCTAACTTGGTTGGTAATCCATTTGCTTCAAATATTTCGTGGAGTTCGGTACTTGCTGCTTCAACGCATCTTGACCCAACAATTGATATGTTTGATTATACCGCAGGAAGCTATACCAACTATGGTGCAGGAACTGAAATTGGTTCTACACAAGGTTTTTGGGTTTATACTTTAACTAACGCTGCAACATTGCATATCAATGAAAGTGCGAAAACTACTACCTCAAACAGTACTTTAAAATCGTTGGAAGTTGAACCTTATTTAACTTTAAAACTTTCGAGTACTGATGCTGGCAATACATATTCTCATACTATGAAAGTAGCAACTTCGGCTGATGCAACTGATGGTTATGATGCAGGGCAAGACCACTGGTTCAGACAAAGCCCTATGAAAGCTGCGCCAAGTATTTATGCAACAATTGACGGAAACAAATCTGTAATTGATGTGTTTAATTCTAATGATGAAACGTATGATATGCCTTTAAATACTACTGCTGGTATTTCTGGTTATTATAAAATAGAAGCAAAAGGATTTAGTTTCTTAAATGATTTTACTTGTGTTA
>CAILDT010000177.1 GCA_903833025.1 uncultured Bacteroidota bacterium
ATTTTTTTTATAAATTAACAGGTTTGGCAATTTTAAGTTTGTTTGGCATTTTTTTTACAAGAGGCGCTTGCATAATAGGCTCAGCAAGCATTGTAGTAGGCTCTGTAACAGCAACCGTTTTAGGTTTTGCAGTCCGAGGTTTTCTGATTTTTATTGTAGGGGCAACAGGGGCAACAGGGTACTCTTGTAATAAAGGCTCCGGAGCTGCCACAGGCTTTGCAACTTTCAGCGGTATTTTCGCCACTGTTTTTTTCCGCCGATTGGCCGCAGTCAAAGAGAAGTTTTTGATAAAATTCATGAGATCATTACCTACCGGTGCTCTCATTATTTCTTCTTGTATACTTGCGGTTCGCAGCTTACTAATTTTTATTCGGCATCCCTCCTCGTTATCTACGATAAGCGTATAAGAAGGCGCGACTTCAATCATAGTAGCGCCCACTTTAAAGAAGTAATATTTCATAGAGCCAGTGGAATTTAAGACCATAAAATTCTTATTATTCTCGAGTAAAGAGGTACTAGACAGAATGATCAACGGGATGTTATAATGAATTGCCAATAACCAAATATCTAGATTGGTGGCATAATAATCTTCGCTAATAACTAGATCAGAGAGAGATAATTGATTTTCAGTGACTTGATTGGCTAATAATTTCTTCCCTTGTGCTTTTAAAATATCTAAAATTAGCTTGTCATAAGGTTTCTGATATATTTTCAAATATTCTTCAAGCAATGCTTCCTTCAGACCATTTCGCGTCAAGTTTTTATATTCTTCTGGTAGAAAATCGCGCAGGATAGTTAAAAAGGCATTGAATGAACAGATTTTCGGCGCATTTTGAAAGATGATTTCTTTATAGTTGGAAGGAAAGACTTTGCGCCAATATTCGCTGCTAATTAGTTCTTTTTTAATCAAGGCTTTACTGCATTGATCCTCTCCTTTTGCTAGTCCTTCGCCTAGTCTTTCGCCTTCTCCTTCGCCTTCTCTCTCCATTTGCTGAAACATTTCCACATTCGAATACTTTTGTGCCTTGATCGGCTGTGTTGTCTCATAAGTATTATTTGTAATATAACGATTCATTGGTGCGGCGATAATATCTTCGAAATATTCTTGGGTCAAGAGTGATTGCAGTAAAATAATCTCATTCTCTCTTAAATTATATTTTAAAGTGGTAAAAGTAAGAACTGTTTTCGGATTAAAGATAAAAGCATTGATCCGATTGTAGCGCACGATTTCGTCGGCGAGTTTGCCGAAATAAAAGGTATCATTGGATTTTTTACTAATTAAATTGGTGGCGGGTACTTTTAAAGCGCATTCATTGAAATCATTCTCTTTATTGGGCTGACAAAACGGTTTATTTTTGCAGCTATTATAACAGTTGCTGATGGTGGGTAAGTTTAATATTTCCGCTTCTGTATACTCGTGAAAGACGACCGAGCCTTTTAATAAATCTCTCAGCAGGGTTTCAATGCTCCGGAGCTTTTTAAGATAAAGTTGATTGGAATTGCTTTTTTCTTCAATCTCTTGTCTTAGGTCACTATGCTGGAATTGCCCGAGTAAATAACGCGCCGTATTGCGAAAAACATTATAGAAATTTGTTTCTAATTGGATTTGCTTGATATAATTAACTCTATCGTCATCAACCGTTTGATTCGTTTGTATAGTCTTATCCACTATATTGTAATTTAAATTATTCAGGGGTTTTAAATCAGTACCAAATGTGTCTTGCGTGGGCTCACTAATCATCACGAATTGATTGGTCATTGTTAATAAGCCGACAATCAAACCGTCTTCGATGACTTTTATTACGGGTTTACAGGGCACTTGTCTAGCTGTTTCTGTGTAGACTAGTTCTAAAAAGGCTTTGGTGTTTTCATATGTATCTGTGAAAATATCATCCATCCATTGTATAGCATTCGAATTTTTGTCTATCATCAGTGCGGATGGATTACATGGAATAAACCCTTCTTTATTTGTTTGCTTATTCATAGTGACGACACCAATCACTTTACTGTCATAATTTAATACTTGTTTTCGAATAATATAATTTCGTAATGTTAAATAATAGATCAAGCGCTCTAGTGGAATATTCTTTTCAAATTTGTAGACGTTCGGCATGCCCACTAAAGCCCCGCATTTATTATTCAATGATTTCTTAATTAGATTCAAAGTATTTTTAATATTGGGCAAAGTGTCTTTGTACATTAAATTAAAACTGCGGGTAATATTAATTTCTTCATTGTTATTTTCATATGCATAGATAGGTTCATAATAATTATCGATTTTCAATATAATAATTACATTTTTCTTTGTGTCGAAAAAAGAAGAAGAATAATGATTTGCTGGACAGAGAATTTCCACATTATCAGTAATATCTTTCTTGGATAATTCTAGAATAACCATATTGACACCAGGTGGAAATAGTTTTGGATTCGGTTTGCAGATTAAATCCCATAGATAAGTGTAATTGATTTCGATTGTATCATCTTTTAAATAGGCGATAAAATTCTGGTAGGCTTTGGCGACTTTAATTAATGTATTCATTTGTTCTGGATTACTTTTGTCCGATGCTTGATATAATTTAGAATTACTAGTAGAAAAAACTTCGGCATAATCTTGCATATCATTGATAGGATCTTCTGTCTCCACTGTATCCAATGCGTTTGCACCCACTGCGTTTGCACCCACTGCGTTTGCATTTGCACCCACTGCGTTTGCATTTGCACCCACTGCGTTTGCCTGCTGAAACATTTGTACCAAATTTCCATTCTGTAAAGTAATAAATGTATCTACATCCATCGCCTCAATAAGTATTTCTTTCATTCGCTGAATAGTCGGCCGTGTTTTCTCTTTATTCTTAGTGCTACCGACCCATATATCTGCAATACAGGCAATAAAGGATTGCATAGCATTTATTTCTATACTATGGCGCAGCAAACATGTATGATTTTTTTTAATATTTGTATTTAGTTCGCTAATTTGGCATTTTTTATTATCAGTATGTAGAAATTTTTGAATCGCCAATGGTAAATAACCAAACCTATTCTGTTGTATAATCGGAAATTTATCATGCGATAAAATATATTCATCAGTGTCGTCCTCGGCTTTTTTCTTCTTTCTTATTCCTTGGGTTGCAGGAGGTGCTTTTTCTTTCGTACAAATAGCCCTTCGACTGGTTTGCTCTTGTCCTGTCCAGTTTTTAAAACAGCACGGTAAACATTTGCCTTTCTTGTCCGGTTTCATGAACCCTGGGTAATGTGTGATATATTTTTTATTCTCGTCTTGATACTCTATATTATAATCATTGAATTCGAAAATATGTTTTCCCTCCGGAACTTTTTTGGCTTTTTTCGGAATCACTTCATTCGGATCGACTTCATCTTCGCGCAAACTGGTATTATCTTTTAGATTCCAATAACGTGGACAAATATACCAATATTGATTATCGGCTTTACTGCCATATTTGACGGCTTGGCTATAAGAACCGGGATGTTCTGTATCAATTCGCGTTTTCTCTTCATCTGTTAAAATTACCGGTTGCCTTCTAGAAGTCCATGGACAAGTACGCGAATAAGATTTGAAATTTTTTGTGCCATCCTCAGAATAAAATAGATTTTTATCACGCTTATACATTCGTTTAGAAAAAGGATTAGGACTAGATAAACTTTGCCCAGTAACGTTTTTATCTAAGGCTTCATCAAGGGGATCATCAAGGGGATCTTCCCCTTCAACCCCTCCTTCATCCTCCTCCTCCTCTTCTTCCTCTTCGTCTTTCTTCTTAGCCCCACCTGATTCATTCTCTTCATCCTCTTCATCCTCTTTATCTTCTTCTGATCCATAGCCAAACCGAGCTAATAATTCCTCTTCATCAATAGGCTCTTCCCTTTCTTCTCCTTCTCTTGTACCAAATTCTTTCACAATTTCTTCAGCATTTTCATTCGGATTATTAAAAACTAATTCTTCAGCCACAATAGTCATAGTTATATTTTCTCCGCTCGGTTGTTCAGCTATGGCAATAATATCTTCCACATGTATTTCCTCATCGATTTTTGTCCCTTTGCATTTATCGGTAATAATCTCTCTACTAACTTTAGTGCTTCCTTTTTTTTGTGTAATCCGTACAAGAGAATCTAAATAAATACGTAAAGTATCTAAATAACCAATATTATTAATACCGTTCACACTGATCATAATGATATTATGGAATGGTTGTTTGACAATAGTCGTTAAAAAGCCGGGGTTATTTCGTGTCTTTAATTTTTTATTAGCTGTTTGCATAACCTCTTGCGCTCGTTTTACTTCAGCATATTTGGTGCGAGCGGCGGTTTCTGATAATTGAAAATTACTCTGCAATATTTTTACAATATCATTATCGTTATAACCTAAATGTGGTTGGGACATATCCACAATAAGCGCCTCTTGACTTTCCATTTCATTATAATTGGCGACCCGTTTAAAGCGCAGCATAATACCTTGCTCTAAATTATCATTAATTAAATTAAACATACTGGAAACACATCCAATGATATTTTTTATCTTAATTTTTTTTTCAATGGCAATATGCATCACATAATCAATATTTAATATTTCTATATTATCATTTACAAGATCAATAAAATTACTCATAGTATAACCACTTTGCATCAAATATTCTTTCACAATATTAATGACGGGATTTACTTCTTTAATAAAAACTTCATTCAGTGCATCTATGGTCATACCTGTATGAAAATTCGCCTTGACTATTATATTGCCATTATTTTCAAACTCGCAAATAATAGGTATTGTTGAACCGGCTGCTTCATCATAATGCTCAATGTAAACAGAGACACTTTTTGTTTTACCCATTACTTTATCCCATTTAAAAATCGTCCCTTTATCTAGATAAGGTATTTTCTTCCCGTTTGTCGCGATTTTGTCGGCATATAAGCGATAAATATTTTCTTGTTTCTTTGTCAAGTTCATTTTAATCAAGGGTATATCTTGAGTGGCGTGAATAAGTTTAAAGACGATATCCAGAGGCAAATTGAATGCATATATGGGATGAATAGTAAAAATGATAGATTTAATCCCGACATCAGTGAAATTCAGTTCTTCTGTCCTGTTAGCATAGATATCATAAAATAAGTTGATATTCTCAATATTCTTTTCAAATACTTTGTTCAAGAGTGCATGTGATTCGCCGACCAATGTTTGTTTTTTGTCGGCGAGTTGCTGCGCATTTGTTATTTCCTTTCCATACAAGTAGGGGAAATATATCTTTAGTGTACTATTCTCCGAGAGATTTTTCATAGAGGCATATGTGAGCACTTCTTCCGCTAGGCATAAATAAATGATATTGTTTAGTAAATTACCGTGTTGCATAAGAATATTTTTATTAGTTGTAGTGGTGATTTCATCGGCAAATTTCTCTAAGAAAGAATCATACATCTCGGCGTCAAAAGGATTGATTGTATAAGGATATTCTGAATTGAGAGAGATGATTTTTTGTCCAAGGGGTTTTATGACTATCATTGGTTCTTGTTCCAGATTTAATTTAACAATATCGGCATAAGTATAGACTGGTTTATCCTCTAATGTATTGAGATCTATTTCGGGGACATTAAATAAGAACTGAAATAAACGTTCTTTATTAAGTTCCAGTTTTTCATTCTGTGTTAAATTTTGATAAAGAGAGATGGCATTAAATTTTTCATATTGTTTTGTAAAACAATACATTTCGTCATATGATATATTCAAATCATTCCCGAGATGCAATAGTATTTTCTTTTTAATAATTTCAATTGTATCATCTAAATGCAATTTATCTGGTATGAATTTAACCGATATATTGTTATCATCAATTTCCACTAGTTCATCCTGCGAAAAAATACCGACAAACACTTCGGTCAAATGATCTCTCTGAAAAAGTTTATCCAATTGTTTATGTCGGCCTTCTATCTGCGGTTTACCTATAAAAACATAAATTGTTTTCACAATGTTATTGGCAATATGTGATACCTTATATATTGGTTCCTTTGACATATTTAATATATACATAAAGGGATATTTTTATGTATATAAAATGTTGATTAATTTAATAGTTGCAATGTGTCGTGATAACGGTATCGGTTATAAAGGGAGTATGCCTTGGCACGTTAAAGCCGATATGCAGTATTTTTCTAAATTAACAAAAGGAAATGGACATAATGCAGTTGTGATGGGAAATAATACTTGGCTTAGTCTACAACCAAATGGGTTACCTAAGAGAGATAATTTTATATTTTCACATAAACAGCGATTTTCAGAAATTAGCTCTAACGGTAATAATCTCATAAAATCATTCGATTCATATGATGAATTTCAAGTATATATTATCTCTCATCCTTATGAAGAAATTTGGATTATTGGTGGCGCACAATTATATAAAACATTTTTAGAAAAAAATATCATCAATAAATGTTATATAACGTATATTGATAAAGAGTTTGAATGTGATACATTTTTTCCTGCACTAGACGATACTAAATGGACGGCGATAGAATGTATAAGTGATTATGATGAAAAATATGATTGTAATGTTCGTTATATGGTTTATGTATATATATGAATCTATAAATATATAAATCTATAAATCGTATGAATCTATAAATCGTAATACGGGCTGTCATTAATATCTGTACCACAATAACGTGCGGGTTTTTTCTTATAGTCAACCAATTGGTATACACCAATCTTATTAGCTTCGGTTAACAAGAATTTGAAATTATCCCAAAATTCTTCCTTGTGGCCAATACTTTTGGTTGCAATATGAGATAACTCGTGTATGGCGACAAATGTGAGGGTATTCACGTCAATAAGTTGATCTCCTTTTTTTTCAGTATTCAAACAAAAGGCCATTTTTTCGCCTTTGTTTTGGCTATACGCAGTATATTCGCTGGTCGGTAAGGTTTCCATAATTTTTTTAGGATTATAACCTTTCTTCAAGCGTTTAATATTTTCTCGATTCGGATATTTTTGATAACAATATTCCACTATTTTATTCATACTTACATTCACAACGGCTAAACGGTCCGCAGCCAATTCTAATTTATTTCGCTCGCGAACACAATATTTTTTTCCATCTACTCCGGAAATAATGCATTTTAAATTAAATACATCAGACTCTTGATAAATTTTCATGCAAATGTATAATAATAATATGATCAAAGCATAGCCACAATAATTAATTTTCATTATATATTCTTACGAGAAAAGATTATACGATGAAAAAAATAACCCCTATTGGGCTATTTTTTTTCTAATATATATTTTTTTGTATTGTTTTGCATTTTTTCAAATTTTTATTATATTTTGTATAAATTAGGTGCAAAGTATAGTAGGTGCAAAGTATAGTAGGTGCAAAGTATACAGGTGCAAAGTATACAGGTGCAAAGTATACAGGTGCAAAGTATACAGGTGCAAAGTATAGCAGGTGCAAAGTATACTAGGTGCAAAGGCAGCCATGCGTCGCTAAGTTGCGTTTGTTGCAAATGCATGAACAGGCTTGGTGTGTTTTATAGGCGCGCTTATTGCTGCGAAGTTGCGTTTGTTCGCGCAACTCCTGTTTGCTAGGTTTAATCGGTTTAATAGAGATGGGTGTAGAATCTTCACCCGCCGAAATGTCGGCAATAGGTAGGCGCGCTTTACTGATAATGACTTTCGCGATTTTTTTAGTACTTTTTTTAATATCGTTATTTAATTCGGCGTCTTTCTCGCGGCGGTTTTGCTGGCGCCCATTTGCGGCGTTCTTGGTTTTCTTGATTTTTGCGTGATAGGTGATATCTTGCTCTACTTCGTTTGCACCCACTTCGTTTGCCTCTTCGTTTGCACCCACTTCGTTTGCTCCCACTTCGTTTGCATCGTCGTCTTCTACCATTGTCGGTCTTGCTCGGTCGGCCATCTTGAGGCGAATTCCGTATCTGGATTGATAAAGATGCGCTTTGATAGCAGCATTCATCTTCAATACAAATGGGTCATTCGGGTCGGCCATGACGAGCGTCACGGCAATGCCTTGGCATTTCACAAAGGTTTGCGTGCTGTTGCGTTGAGTAAACATTCTGTTCGGTTAAATCGGTTGTATGTGTATAATACTGTTCATTAAATGTGTGAAAAGTATTTCAATTTTATGCAAATCGCTGCGGGGTTCTGTTGTCACTTTCGATTTTCTTTATAAAATAATTATGCTATGATATAATTATTTTATCTCATTTTAAAAAAATTTACTGCTTACTGCGGGGCTCCACCACGCGAGCCAATCTCTAAAGGTAATCGCATAAGGTCGGGTTCAATGGTGGTATTGAGCCAAGGGCTAACCGAGGTAGTAGGGTTAGGGGGTTCAGAGCGCTCTTGCAAGTTGGCATTGCGGAGCGTGCTGCCGATGGTGTCAATACCAATCAGGTAACCCGCCTTCAAGAGGTTAACATTCTTAAAGTCAGCATTGCCGGCGGGGTTGAGTTGCGCCCATTGGCTGTTCATATCCTTGGGCAACAGCTCGGCCGGATCATAAGTGGCACCAGGCTTTCCGGCCGGTGTTAATCCATATGTGCTGGTCATGGAGCCAGCAGGAACATTGGAATAGACTTCATTCTGTCCAACAGGTTCGGCAGCACCGACCATTTGCTGTTGGTTGGCAGGCCCAGCTCCTCCGGCTACTCCCTGTGACCCTGGAACATTGCTAGGGGAATTAGATAATCCCGAGTTTGAATAACCATCGCTATAATTGGTTTTACGACCTGAATATTGCATAATCGCAAGTGCTAAAACTAGAACACCGATCAAAGCAATAAAGTGGTGAGACTTGACGTTTTTCTGCAAATTCTTTAAGAAACTCATTATATTAAATTAATGATAAAATATTTTTATCAGAAGTGTTTATTTATTATGCTATTTATTTATGTATGCTATTTATTTATGCTATTTGTGCTAAATAATTGGCCTGTTTTATTCTTCTTCATTTTCTTCAATATAATCTTCATCAGAATCATCATCGTCGTCCGAATCGTCCAAATCTTCTAACATATATTTTGTCTTAATCTGTTTGGCTTCTAAATAAGCTTCTACCGCTTTCATTCTACATTGTTTGGCCTTTTCTCGGGCATTTTTATATATTTCATAATAAACTTCATTCGGATTCTTTAAACTAATGGTATCGGATATATCCGAATAATTTATAGTTATTTCCTCAATATCATTTTTATTTATTAAATTTATTGGTACTAAATTTATTGGTTTGCTAGTAGAGACAATGGCGACTGTATTTTTTTCAATGGCGACAGTATTTTTTTTTATGCCGACAGTAGTATTTCCGACAGTAGTATTTCCGACAGTAGTATTTCCGACAGTAGTATTTCCGACAGTAGTATTCTTAATAATTGGTTTCAATACCTTTTCTCCTAGACTTGTATTAGTTTTATTGACTATCTGATTATCTCTTAATATAGACTTTATCTCAACTTTTTCTTTCATAACGGGCACAGGTACGGGCACAGGCGCAGATACAGGCACAGGCGCAGATACAGGCACAGGCACATGTACTGGTTGTGTTCTTAATTGCGGAGTCCTTATTATTCGCGGTTGATTAATAGATGGCTTAACAACCATTTTTTCTAATATTGGCACCGGAGCAGCAAGAATAGAAATAGGAGCATTTGGCCGTTTTATTAAACAAGATGATTTTTTTTCATCCTTTCCTAGAACCATCACCTGCACTAATTTCAATGAAATTTCAAAACTACGTGAAGAAAATTTCACACCTTCAATCAGCACTAAAGGAATGATTGATTTATTTGCTTCAAGTGTATCTAAATCAAAACCAATTTCATTTTCATCATAAGCAATACATTTTTGACCGGCTTTATTTAATTCGATAAAAACTCGCATTAAGACATATTTGCCTGACTGATATAGTCTGGTTATTTGCGTCATCATTGTTTCAATATCATCGCGCGACAATTCAGTTTGAAACCATAATTCTTTCTTCGAGTCAATAATATCTTGGCATGTATATTCGAGTTTTTCCACCCACTTCATCAATTCATCGTGTCTATCACGTTCAAACATTAGATCAGCATATTTGGCATTTTTAACATTAACAATGCCCTGTTTTGTCACACATTCAGGCAATTGTAGGCAGAGAGATTTATTTTCAGGACCAACACTGAGTTGCGTAAAATAAAAACCGGCTTGTCCCGTCAAAGGTTGCGGGTCCGCTAAAGAAGCCGTTTTAAAATCAAAATTTGAAGTGGCAGAGACAATTTCCATTTATTTTGTAATAGAAAATTAACAATTATTTTAACACGCAATAATATATATGCCTAAAACTACTGGACACACTTTTAGACGTGCAGTTTTGCGTCATAAACCTTATCATAAGAAATCATCTGCAACGGCAACTGCAGCGGGGTTATCTTCTGCGAAAGAACAAATAATCCTTTTTACCATAGCTCGTATGAATCCCCCTACACCAGGACATATGAAACTTATTAAAAATCTTATTGAGGAAGCAGGAAAAAAGAAAGTATATATATTATTACAAGCGGGTGAAAAAGCCGGTAAGGAAAAACAAAATCCATTAACATGCAGTGAAAAAAAAAGATATTTACTAGAAATGATCGAGAGTTTAGGTCCAAGCGGTAAAAATGTTGAAGTTATATGTGCGGATGATAAATTAGATATGGATTGTACACAAGATTCTGACCCGCTGAGACAAATATGCGATATATATAAACGTGAAAAATATAGCCCTGAGAAAAAAACAACATTTTATTTATGGGTTGGAACGGAACGTGTAGAAACTTTTAAAAAATTTATTGGAAATGTTGACTATTTACCACCAAACTCTGAATTGATAACAAAAGAATTAGCAAGAGCTGTAGGAGGTATTTCAGGAACTAAATTGAGAGAATTGGCAATGGATGATAAGGAAGAAGAATTTATTAAACTAGAAAAAGAAGCCGGATTAAGTCATGCGTCTGCTAAAGAACTGTATGACATATTAAATGAAAGAATGAATAGTTTACCTCCTATATATAAAAAACCATCAGCAAAATCAGCCAGTGCAAAACCATCAGCAAAACCATCAGCAAAATCAGTCGCTGGAACAAAGAAAGGCGGTAAAAGAAAGAGGTATAATAAAACTAAACGCAGAGC
>CAILDT010000178.1 GCA_903833025.1 uncultured Bacteroidota bacterium
CATTGGATTTCCAAAGTTCAGGAGTAGTATTATTAGTAATTGTATAACAAAATAGACTGTCGGAAGTTACATAACTTCCAAACCATAAATAACCGGCAGGCATCGATTTAACCAATATTGGAGGATTGACACCATCGGACTTATACAAATTTAAGGATGTCCAATCATAATAAATTAAACTGTCGTGCAATGTTGACATCACGTGTCCAGACATATTACTGTGATAAAGTACAGGCGAAATTACTTGCCCGTAAAAAGTAGTATTGAAAAACAATACTGTTAATGTTGTGTAAATTAGTTTTTTCATTTTGTTTAAGTTTTTAATTGTTTGTAAAAGTATTATTTATTTTTAAAATTCTTCTTTAACCTAAAAAAGTCCCCTTCCGAAACTATCGGAAGGAAACTAATTTTTTACTTAAAATTATTTATTGCAATGCGCTTACACCTTCACTCCACTCGCCATTATGTCCAGTATTTAAACCACGCATACGGTAGAAATAACGAGTGCCATTTACCACATCATCATCCACAAATTTCAACTTTTTTGTGATTTTGAAATGAACGTACTTGCTTGGGTCTATCACCAATACAGCAGCATCGGCACCCGAAGCTTTTTGCCATTCGTAGTTGTCGGCATTTACAAGCGTTTCGCGCTCAATAATAAACCCTTGCCCATCCACATCATCGTGTATTGGTTTTACCACACCCTTTCCGGGTGCAGGTTTCGGGCTACCAGCCGCAGCTTCCGTTACTCCGTATTCAATTTTTTTGCCCACATTGGTGGCATAAATACCGTTTACTAAGTTTTCCACCTGATTCCCCAACAGTTTTGCACCGGCAACAACGCTGTGTGCATCAATGTGTGCTTGTATCAATGCGTTTTCGGCATTGGTTATAGCTGTTCCTTTGTCTGCAATAAGGTTCATTTTGGTGTTTACCGTTGCTTCGTTTACTGGTTGTCCTGTCCAATCGCCCGAATTATCGTGAATACCGGTTTTCATTTTCCCTAACCGGTCAGAGATTGTTTGTAAGTACTTTACCATTTTTTTGTTTTTTTAATTGTTTTTAATTACTATTTAATTGATTTTTATTGCTTTATACTGTTTCGCTGTTGCCCAAATACCACTATTTTTACCAACAATAGTGGTATTTAGGGTGCTTAATACCACTATTAGAGACCTCCAATAGTGGTAATAAAGATGCCTAATAGTGCTTATTGCCATCTCCAATAGGAGTATTAAGGATGTTTAATACCACCTTGCAGGATGCCATAAAGTGGTTATGAAGTTGCTGAACAGTGTTTATAAAGATGTTGAATACCATTAATAACGATGCTGCAATATAGTTTCGGGCATCCTTTAAAATAGTGTGCAAGATATTGGATAGTGGTATAAATAAAAAACCGAACTTATTTTTAAAACTTGTCGGGCTTTTAAAGGAAATATTTTGTGTGAAGAAGAATGAGGAAAAGAAATGCTAAAAATGTGAATACTTCCGAAACCCTTGTTAATAAAGGTGTTTA
>CAILDT010000179.1 GCA_903833025.1 uncultured Bacteroidota bacterium
GATATTTTCCTGTAATAATTTGACATAATTCTCGGGACTATATTCAATACCTTTAATAATTTCTTTAATAGATTTATCTAGCTGATCTAAAGTAAGGTTATCGATATTCAACAGCTCAATATATTTCTTGGAATTTAAAGTTATCGTTCGCTGTCTCTCTTTAAATAATATATGATTTTTGATAGCAGTTTCAATCTGTAGTTTATTATCCACCTTGAAGGCATTAACTAGCCGGAAGTTTAAATAAGTCTTTTTATGAGTGTATACACGACATTTTAAGTTATTTGAATTGCCGAATTTAATTAATCTCTCTTTATTATCACTTAGATTGTCAATAAAGCCATAGTATACACATTGAGTATTGGACGGAAATTGTTCAATAAGGGTTTTCTCTCTAACCTTTTCTTTTTCTTGTTCAGAGAGAATAACTTGTTTCTGTAGCTGTATCTTTAATTCGTTACTTTCTTCGTGCATAATTTCTTGTAAGATGTCTTCTAATTTAATATAATAATCGTGTATTGTATCGGCTTTTTTGGTACCAGCTTTCAAACATAACTTTTTAAAAGCATCTATATTTAACATAATGGTTTCTTTGTTCTGACCTCCTCTAATATGTTTTTTTGCTCCTGAAGGTTCAGGAGCAATAATTTTATAATCAATATCAATTGAAAATTGTTTTTCTAATAGATACTTTGCATTATATTTTTGACTAAACCCCAACCACTTCCATACGTTATCTAAATCAATAACAAAGTCTTCTTTGGGATTATAGTTTAAATAACAATAAAAACTCGCCACAAACATTTGCTGTTCTTGGTCTGTAAATCTCTCCTTTATCTTATTCAATAAATTACTTTTATAAGTATTAGATAATCTTGTGATAGGGTTATTTTCAATAAGGTCAACTATATTCAATGAAGCGTCTGACATGCTTTATAGTATATTATATCAATCTCTCTTTATATCGGTTTCAAAAGGAATAAGCGATAAAGTGTATTTCCCCTATATATTTTTGTCACCACCAGCTGGGTTTGTTACCGGTTTCCGGCTACGCCTATTAAGGCAGAAATGGCAGTATTCGCCTAATAGATATATCGCAAAGCTCGGATTACAGCTCGGGCGGGAAATACTAGCGTAAACAGTACACAAATCTCTCTCCCGAGCTTATTTCCAAGACTATAAATAAAGCTTGGGAGAGAATTGAAAGTAAAATTTAATTACCCAGTTGGTTTCTATTTAATTCATAAAAAATTGAAATACTTTTCAATTAATATTCTACTGCATATTCCCGCAACAATCAAATCAAAATGAACGTACAACAATTACCCGCTAATAAAATGGCACTGCTTACCGCTAACGAAAGAAACGCTTTGAATTCGGCTTTATGCCAACCGCCGCCACCATCGTCTTCTTATTCGGAAGAAGAACAGGATAATTTATACAGATGGTCTTCCGAGTTTTTGAGTGAAGAAATTGAGACAGATATGCTGCCTTTTATCAATCTCTTAGACTTTGCTCTGCTCCAAGACACCGACCATCTCTTACAGGTAGTATTACTCTTACCCGAATTTAATAATATGAATCTATTATATTACGTCTATATCCGCTATACGCATCGTTCATCCGAATATCTCGGTTCATATTCAGGTTTAGGATCCATCGCTCCTAAACCTGAATATGAACTCGGGTTTGACCGTCTCGTGAATGTCTTAATCGAGTTCGGTCAGAGTGATGCGCAAGTCTTGAAACAGCTTCTCTCTTGGGCTCTTAACGGCGAACGCAAAAAAGAGATTTATCGTATGCGTGATGAATACAATTACTTTAGTCCCCAGCTCTCTGTTGTCATGAAACTCGTCCCTACTTATTTCACCGCCCAAGAAGCCATTGAATGCTATGACGCATTTGAAGCTTATACTCAGACATCTGATTTCATGAATCATACAGATCTAAAATTCTCTTACGAGAAGGATGAAGCCGTCTTGGATTACTTGGTTCATTGCTCTACTCTATAATTATAAAAACCTTAAAAAAACATATAAAAAAACAAAAAAATAGTCTCTTATAAGGCTTTTTTTTTGTCACCACCAGATGGTCTCCTCACTCATTTCCGGCTATCAATCTTCGCTGCATATATGGTCACAAAGCTCGAAACCAAGCTAGGGGCGGCGGCTTGGGCGGGCGGAGGCATCTCCGGGCGGCTGCACTGTGCATCAATTA
>CAILDT010000180.1 GCA_903833025.1 uncultured Bacteroidota bacterium
ACTTATAGAAACCATTCATCAAGAGACTTTTACCAATGAATTGAATATATACGAGAGATTAAAAGGCCTTAATCACATTCCATCTCTCTACGAAGTGGGCTCAGAAGGGAAATATAATTATATTGTTATGGATTTATTAGAGCAGAATCTAGAACAATTACGCACGAGTTACGCCGACCAAATGAATTTAAAAACTGTCCTGCATCTAGGGCTACAGATGCTTACAATCATAGAGTCAATTCATCAGAAAGGTATTATTCATCGGGATATTAAACCGGCTAATTTTCTTTTAAAAGCGAATAGCTTGAGTGGCATTAGCGAACTTTATCTGATTGATTTTGGTCTGGCTTGTAGTTTTATAGATGATTATACTAAACATATACAAATGAAAACAAACGAGCGGTTAATAGGTACACCCCGCTATATGAGTGTAAATGCGCAACAAGGAATTACATCAAGTCGACGGGATGATTTAGAATCTCTCGGTTATATATTAATATTTTTACAAAAAGGTGAATTGCCGTGGCAAAGTTCAGGAGAGATGTCGCAAGCTATTAAACAGACATTTGGATGGGCTTATGCGGCAAATATTGCAGGCGAGTTTCTTCTTTTTAATCAATATTGTCGTGCTTTACCTTTTCATAGTAAACCGAATTATGAGTATTTGCGGAATTTATTGACAAATTTGGCAACAATTAGTGTGTAAATATAATATAAAGATAACTCGGCACTATATAATATTATAAAATGGTAAACGCAAAGAAAACAAGTGTTAAATCTTCCGCCGCCTCAGCCGCAACAACTGCTAGCGCTCCTGCTGCCGCCGCTGTAGAAACTGTTGTTGAAGTAGTACAAACTGTGCCAGTACAAGAACAAGAGCAACAGCAAGAACAATCACATGACCCTGCAACTGGTTGTGTGAAGTGGTTTAATAACAAGGCTGGTTATGGATTCATTACGGTAAATAACTGTGTTACTGGTGAACCTCGTGACATTTTTGTTCATCATTCAGCTATTCAAGTGAGTCAATCCCAGTATAAATATTTGGTACAAGGTGAATACGTTGAACTAACTATTAGCCCAGTAGATAATGATCGGCATGAGATTCAAGTATCGTCCGTGCGAGGTTTAAAGGGTGGTAAACTAATGTGCGAAACACGTAATGAGATGCGTAGTAGTCGTGAGGAGCATTATCAATCACAGCCTCAACAACAAGTATCACAACAACAGCAAAGGTCTCAACCGCAACAACAGCAAGTACCCCAAACACCTCGCTTACAGCGTAAGCAAATCAAAGATAGTCGCCCACCTCAATTGAGTAAGAGTGATGAATCTGAGTGGATGATTGTTCCTAGACGCACTACAACTGTTCAAACAGCTAATGGTAACAGACGCCCAAGACCACAACAACGTCAGCCAACAGTTGAACTTACTAATTAAGATTAAAATTGATTTAAACTTATAATATAAATAAAACTTATATTATAATTAAAATGGAAAACACTATAGTAGATACTCATATTGTGCCTAGTCCACTTGTACCTGCTTCGCTTGTACCTGTGCCTGCTTCGCTTGCGCTTGCACCTTCTATGTTTTCACCTATTACCATCGAATCACAATTTACTAGTTTATTGTCGGATTTAACCAACTTAAAAAATAAAATTAATGAGATGCAAACCAATGTTCGATTATTAGAAAAAACGGTTATAAAGAATAATAAAGAAAAGGAAAAGTATATTAAAAAAACGGAAATTAAAAT
>CAILDT010000181.1 GCA_903833025.1 uncultured Bacteroidota bacterium
CTTTTTGATTCCTTATTTTTAAGTATCAATCAGAATTAGAGATTATACCTTATATATGCTTGCGAATTAAATAATTTAATACATTTGCACCTCACATCCCCAAAATTAAATATATATAAAAGTGAAAAAGAAATTTATTTATTTGTTATCCTTCGCAACCATCCTGTTATCTGCCTGCAGTACCGATTTGGATGTAAAAGGAAATTATAAGGAAACGATGGTTGTGTACGGCTTGTTAGACCAAAGCCAGGCAAGACAATACATTAAAGTAAATAAAGCATTTATAGGAGATGGAAATGCTTTCAGTTATGCTCAGGTGAAGGATTCTACCCAGTATGCACATACTCTTACTGTTACATTAAAAAAACTCCCTAACGGACCAGAATATACTTTGTTACCAGATGCTTCGGTACCAAAAGATCCTGGGATTTTTTATGCTCCAAATCAGGCAAATGCAATATATTCCAATAATGATGGTATGGGTCATACCGTTCCAATGGTATTAGATTCAAGCAGACAATATTTATTAACACTACGCAATAGCGAAACAGGCACTGTAGCATATTCAACCACAGGCTTGATTTCTGATATAGGTAATTTTACTTCCCCAAGTTATGTCTCACCTTCCTTTCAGTTTATTTTAGCAGGCGCAAGTACGGATAATTTCAAGTTTTCATTGAAATGGAATAGTGGTGCTAACGCTAGATTATATCAAACAATTGTGAGATTTAATTATTATGATTCCACTGCAACTGGTAATGATACATCGCACTTAGATTGGGTGTTCCCAACTCAAACAACTAACGGATTGGTAGGTAACGAACAAATGGAAACAGATTTTTATGGACAAGATTATTTACGTTTCATTGGTAATCAGTTAAACGGAAAACCATTACCTCTTGCACGAATAGCATTAAAAACAGATATGATATTAATAGCTGGCTCCGACGATTTGAATACTTTTATTGAAGTAAATGCCCCTTCAACAGGTATTGTTCAAGATAAACCAGAGTTTACAAATATCACTAATGGATTAGGGATATTTTCTTCCCGTTTAAATAAAGCACCCTATTCAAAGAAACTCCATTCAACTACTGTTGATTCTCTATCAGGAGGGAGGTTTACTTGCCATTTAAAATTTTTAAATCATTTAGGTATTTGGACAGGTTGCCCTTAATAACTTCTGCCTTTTTGTCATATAATTAAACGCCCTAATTCAATTACGGTGTTTTTTTATGCCTTTATTACCGCTTTTATCTAATGGCACAATGATTGAAAATACCGAACCGTAAAATTAAAATAAGTAATAACAAATAAATAAAATAAAATGAGTAAAATAATTGGAATTGATTTAGGAACTACAAACTCTTGTGTTTCAGTAATGGAAGGTAATGAACCAGTAGTTATTCCTAACAGCGAAGGTAAAAGAACCACACCTTCTATTGTAGCATTTGTGGAAGGCGGAGAACGTAAAGTAGGCGACCCTGCTAAACGTCAGGCAATAACAAATCCTACAAAAACGGTATATTCTATCAAACGATTTATGGGACATACGTTTGATGAAGTAACAAAAGAAATTACCCGCGTACCTTATAAAGTAGTGAAAGGTGATAATAATACGCCTCGCGTATTAATTGACGATAGGAAATTTACTCCACAGGAAATTTCTGCTATTATTCTCCAGAAGATGAAAAAAACTGCGGAAGATTATTTAGGTCACGAAGTTACCGAAGCGGTAATTACAGTGCCAGCTTACTTTAATGATGCACAACGCCAAGCAACAAAAGAAGCTGGTGAAATTGCGGGGTTAAAAGTAAAACGTATTATTAACGAACCTACTGCTGCTGCTTTAGCTTATGGTTTAGATAAAAAGAATACTGACCAAAAGATTGTTGTATTCGATTGTGGTGGTGGTACGCACGATGTATCGGTGCTTGAATTAGGTGATGGTGTGTTTGAAGTTAAATCTACCGACGGTGATACTCACCTAGGTGGTGATGATTTCGACCATAAAATTATTGATTGGTTAGTCGCTGAATTTAAAGCAGAAAATGGTGGTTTAGATTTATCTAAAGACCCTATGGCTTTACA
>CAILDT010000182.1 GCA_903833025.1 uncultured Bacteroidota bacterium
CCGCCAAGGGGGGTGTGGGGGGCACCCCCAAGGGGGGTTGTTGGGGGTTTCCCCCCAAACTGATGTCATTCGTCACATATAATTCATTTGTTTGCAAATGTTCGATTAAAGGATGTCTCAGGCCGGTCAGCGCAAACCCGATTTATTGTCTTTATTGTCTGATGTAGAGAGAACGGGTTTACAATAATTATATTTATGCGCAATATAGCATTTACACTGTAACAAATCCATTTCCGTCGTATATGTAATAATCTGTTGCATCGCTTGATCAAACTTGGCGAAATCGGTAATATAATTCTGGAACACCTTTTCCATCTCTCTTACTAATTTCGTTTTATTGTCTTCATTATTCCGCGTGATCTGTTCAATCTGTTTATTGGTAATTAGCATATCGTTTTTCGAGCCGCCGTTTGCGCTGATTTCTAGTGATGGCAAATCTAGTTCAAATGTTTCGCTGGTTTGGCTATAGTTGGATTCATAGGTTATCGCTATTTTGTTGTTTTTTTTCATTATTATGTCCTTTAGCAACTCTTTCAGTTTCTTCATTCGCAAACTCGTGCCAATTAAAATAGGCGGATTTTTCGCGGTTTCGTGGATCTTGACATATTGCACTGCTGTCTTGCTTTGCTTCTTATCCGCTGTTTGCAATAAGCCCGACAAGTATTGACAAATGGCCTCGAGTTTATCGCGACCATCCATGCTCTCTTTAATCAAAGCGTCAATAACCGGCGCAATACCTTTATTCACAATGAGTGTATTTTCATTAATTTCCGCTACATTATGGCAGGCAGTTAAATTAAAGATTTTGGAAATATCAGCCATAATGCTTTGACAAGCGTGTTGGACCTCTTGCGTTTCTTTTGGTAAGTACTTCATTAGAACAGGATCTGTTTGGGTTTGTTCGTGTAAAGAACCGATCAGCTGTAAATCCGCGTTGAGCGTAACAAAACTCTTGGGCATTAATTTGCGCGTGACCACTTTACGGGTGAATTTTTCCAAATCGGAGATGCCGCTGAGCTGCTGGCGGATATTTACAAACGCTTGTACTCCTGCTGTGTGTGTCTGCTGCGCTTGTACTCCTGCGGTGTGTGTCTGCTGCGCTTGCAACAAATGCTCCGTAATATCATACGATAATTGCAGTGTCGCTGCATTCGTAGAGGGATAATGTAATAGATACAAGAATTGTCTTTTGCCCATGGTCGTCACACAATTGTTTAGGAAACTGCTCACCGAGCGCATCTTTCCCGTATGGCGGCTATCATCGATAATATTCAATTGATTTAAGGAATGATTCGCCAAGATCAACCGATCCGTATAATTTTCGAAAATCGGTTCGGCTAATTTTTTGACTAAATTGGGATTATGCTGATAGACAAAATCTAAGAGATAACAGAAAGCCTGCGTGGCGATATAGTGAGTAGGAAACATATCATTTATAGAAGAGAGATGCGGGAAAAAACGTTTTAAGATTTCTATTTGATAGGTTTGCTTTTCGGCGTTAGCAATGGGGGAAACCCCCACACCCCCTTGGGGGTTCCCCCCACGCCCCCCTTTTGAGCAACTTCCTACGTCCTCTATTTCGAGAGGATTTACCCTAGATGGGGGATGAGGGGGGTTTCCCCCCTTGGCATCCGCAAGGGGGGTTCCCCCACGCCCCCCTTTTGAGCAACTTCCTACGTCCTCTATTTCGAGAGGATTTACCCTAGATGGGGGGTGAGGGGGGTTTCCCCCCTTGTGTATCTTCGTCTTCTCCAGTCCGACAAAGCCTATAATATCATCAATCAATCTCTCGGGCATATTCGCCACAATCAAGCATTCACTCGGTTTATAAGCGGATATATAGCGTTCCAATTCATCATAAGTGGCCGGACTATGATCATATTTAGCCGCGAATTGAAAGAGCGCTGTTTTCCCCGTATAAATATCTATATTCGCAATGCCTAAAGTCACTTGGCACGGCATGGTTTTCGTCGCATTCGACTTGTGTAGCCAAATACACATCACATTATTGGAGAGATTATCTTTATAAGAATCATTGTCTTCGGGAAAGAAAGTGCCCGGCGAGATGATTTCGGTTAATGGCCGTTTCGTTTTATCTAGCGGATCTTGTTCGTGTATGACAATCGTATAGTCATGTTCTTGTGAGCGCTGAATATATTTATCGCGATAAGCCGTACCAAAGCCGGCCATCGCCACTGGTAGTTCATTCACAACTGAATTTTTATTCGCTATTGACAGATCATTTATTTGCGAAAAGTCCGCAATACTACTGCCCGTATAAGTGCCATCAGGCTTTATAAGCGCATAAACTTCGAAAAAACTGCCGACTTGCATGAGTAAAATAGTCTTTTCGCCATAATCCGCCTTGTATTTTTTAGTTAAGGAGAGATATTCTGTGACGATAGACATCTTTGATTTGTTCGATATATAATATAGAGAGATAGCTTTATATTTGTATAAAATAAATAGGTTAGCCACCTATTTATATTTGTATAAAATAAATAGGTTAGCCACCTATTTATTTTATGGTATAACAAACTTATATCCAGTAGATATACTTATTTAACGGTATATCCAGCAGGCATACATATTGTTATTCGTAAAAATATTATGCGGCTAGCATAATATTTTTATAATTCTATATAAAATTGAATTAAATAATCCGTCTATATATATAGTATTAGTCATCATGCATTTCTGTAGTAATTGTCATAATATGTATTATTTGAAGATCCGTGACGATGATGGAGGCAATTCTTTAAACTATTATTGCCGCAATTGTGGACACGAGGATACGACTTTAACTGCAGAGACAATATGTGTTTCAGAGACCCAGCTCCGGCGGAGCGAACAGAAGTATACGCATATGGTCAATGAATACACGAAATTTGATCCGACCTTGCCGCGGATTAATACGATCAAATGCCCGAACCAAGAATGCAGCAGCAATGGTGGGCATAAAGGACCTAGTGGTGGTAACAATGGTATTGATGTACAAGCGATGGGTGTATTTTCAAGCGAGGGCGGAGCAGGGAAGAAAAAAACCGAGGCACAGGCAACAGTAGCAGCAGCAGTAGCACAAGCAACAGTAGCAGCAGAAGGTGAAAAAACTACTAAGAAAATAATTGGTAGCAAAAACAAAACCGCAAAAACCTTAGCGAAAGAAGAAGCTGAAGAGGAAAAAGAAGAGAAAGAAACCGCCAAAAAAGAAGCCACCGCTGCGAAAAAATTCTTTGCGGAAGAAGAGAAGGAAGAACAAGAGAATAAAATAAAAACGACACATAGTATAAGTAAGAAAACAGAGAATGAAAGAGAAGTGATTTATATTCGCTACGATGATATTAATATGAAATATGTCTATTTATGCGTACACTGTGATACGACATGGAAAACGGATAATAGGATGTAAATGTAAAATATTTTATGCTAGGTGAGAAAAATATTTTACGTAGTATATTCTAGCTGCAAAAATATTTTACAAAAAATTGAAATACTTTTTTGATTTTAATAGAAAGCATTACACAGCCAAACGAACAAATGGAGCCTATTATCATTGTACAAGCAGATTTGAAATGGGGAAAGAATCTCCACCCAGCTGATGGAGAAGGACGTGTTGGAGCAGCAGGTATAGATAAAACATATACGTTAGACATGGTTAAAGCAATTGCCTACAGAATGCCCGAGAGACCGAATATTATAATTAAAGCCGGTGAAAATGCGAAGTGGTACATTAAAAAATGC
>CAILDT010000183.1 GCA_903833025.1 uncultured Bacteroidota bacterium
CAGCAAACTACCGTCACTACTCCAACAACGATGACAAGAACAGAACCGCCGACCATTTATTAGTCGTTTCAGGAAAAAAGAAGAAGAAATAAGGTAAGGTGTTGACGTAGGTGAATGGGGTTCAGACTGCAACAATACGCGTGTTTAATTATCCATTTCAAATGTTACTATTCATTACATGATCCCATATCCACATTGGTACATTCTATATTTAAGAGCATGACAGGTCGGGTGGTCGTACGCACTAAAACTTTTTAGTTTCAGTAGCGTAATCGTATAACGATTAATCACAATCAATGACGGTAATTAATCGACGTCGGCGTCAGCATGCGGGTTAATAAACCATTATCCCATATGCTTTCACACGTTTCGTAAGGTATGTGCACTGGACAGTGTACTAACCTTCGAGGATTGTTTCCGATGAACGTTGTTCTCCAAAAACAATAAGTAAAATAATAAACGCTGCTATATGTTCAGAAACAGAATATTGTAAAATTAATTTGCGGGTACATTTAATCCCTATCCATAAATATACATTTGCTGCAAAAACAATTGCTAACTGATAATAATAAGAATAGCCATCAGGTACTCCTCCTAATAATAAGGATATAAAATGTCCCAACAAAAAAAATGGAAGCCACAAAATACTTAACCCGATGTAGTATTTATTTACTCTCCCTTGAGGTTTTTTTTTTAAAAACCCATCCGAATTATTAGATCTGTTATAAGTACTATCTACTGCTTTTAAAAAATCAAATTTGTAATCGTGATAAATAAAAACTGCTGGCAAGTATGCATAATACCCCAACCCATCTGACCTTATTATTCCTTTCCACTTATCATCGCTTATTTGCTGAGAAAAAGTTAATATAATGCAAATAACCAACACAAGTTCACAAATATACTTGGAAGAAAAATTCAATAAGACTTTTGCGATTTTTATCATTTACTTTTTATACTACTGAAACAAATTATACTTCATAATACACCACATAGCTCTAAAGGCATCTTTCCACCCAATCTTTTTTCCTTCTTCATACGTGCGTCCATAGTACGAAATACCTACTTCATAAATCCGTACATTAGGTACTCGCGATATTTTTGCTGTTACTTCGGGCTCAAAACCAAATCGGTTTTCTTTTAGTTTTATGTTTTGTATAATGTCTGTTTTAAATAATTTATAACACGTTTCCATATCCGAAAGATTAAGATTGGTAAACATATTAGATAACATAGTTAAAAATTTGTTTCCGATACTGTGCCAGAAAAACAATATACGATGTGGCTTGCCTCCCATAAACCGCGAACCATACACCACATCAGCAAAACCATTTACAATTGGTTTTAATAAAATATTATATTCCTCAGGGTCGTATTCCAAATCAGCATCTTGAATAATTAAATATTGCCCTGTAGCCAACGAAATACCTTTATGTAACGCTGCTCCCTTACCCTGGTTATATTCCTGATTAAACAAACGAATATTTGAATCACTATGTTCTTTAATATAAGTTTCAATTACCTCTTGTGTTTTATCTTTCGAATAATCATTCACAATAATAATTTCCTTTTCAATATCATTAATAAGTTTAACAGCTAACACTTTATTTAAAATAAAATGAATAGTTGCCGCTTCGTTATAAGCAGGTATTATAATGGATAGTTTATTTATTGACATTTTAGTTTTGTTTTATAATAATATTCAATTATCGTCAAAAATAGAAAAAGGAATTGATAGAAAGCAGAAAAAATATGCTAATCGTTTTTTCGTTTAAATAATTTCAATCGTTTACTGGTTGATTCATAAATCAAATTAAATTGATTTGCCAACACAGTTTGAGTGTTCACAGCGCACGAATCTTTTATTCCATCCTCATAAAACCATTGACTTATATAATCAATTTTATGTCCTGTGGCGGTTTCATATTTTTCAATATCTATACATTGCGGTGTGCGGTTTCCATAGTGCAACATAATATCATAAATACATTGTCCCTTTTTCCATAAAAGCGGAAAGTGTGGTTTGGCGGGTTCGTAATTATCTAACACCACTATTGGTTTTTCGCAACCCATATAGTTGGAGATATTAGTAAACAATAAATTTTGCTGATAGTTTAACGGTAAAACTGTTTTGCCTGTTTCTATTTTTGTTCCTGCTGCTGCAAACTCTTCGGCATAGTCGCTATACGGTTTACTAAGATTATAATGATATTTTAAAAAAGCAAAACTGGTAATTAAAATAATGGCAATAGGAACAATTAAAAATTTCAATTCTATTTCCTGAATGCCAATCCATACAATAATTAATAAATAAAAAAGTAACAATAATCGGATAGAAATAAATCCGCCGGAAGAAATCCAATCGGGAAATAAAAAATAAATAATTGATAAAACCGCCGCAGTAATCAGCCAGGCAATTTTGTTTTGGTCTTGGTTTCTGTTTTTAATAAAACTAATAATCGAAAGAATAAATAAAACACACAACACATAAAAATAAATTTTAGAGTACGGCAATTCGTCTTCGTGATTCATTGTAATTACCGGACCAATTTCTGTTAATTGTTGTATTAATAATTTATTTTCTGAATAAACAGGTGGTTTGTGTTCATATTGATTATTACTTATAATAAATAGGACAAAGAAAACAATGGCAGGCAACGATACTATCAAAACTCTTTTCAAACGGGTAACAGTTATGGAAAGGTTTTTGTTTTTAAAGTATTCAATCATCTCATAAATAAATACTATCAATCCGAACAAAATAAAATTAAATAAATGAGAAAAATATAATAACGTAATTAGCAATGAAAGTATAATTGCCTTTTTTAAAGAATAATTTTTATTGTTTCTCAACCACAAACCCAAACAGAAAAACAAAATAGGAATGCCGAAACAAAAATTAAAGAAACCAAACCGAAGCGGCAACGAATAAATGAAAGGAAAAATTAAATAGGAAGATAGTTTAGTTTTAGCAGAAGGTTCAACTATGCTGTGTAACAAATAACGAAAAGCAAAAGGCATAAAAAGAATATATAAAATGAGGAAAGATTTTTCGGTTAAGAAGGAGGGAAGCGCAGTGCCTACTATACAATCCCAAATATGATTTATCCAATTAGAATTTAATTGAGTATTTATTTCAAAAAAACTTCGTAGAAAGGTTTGATTATTAAACCACAGTTGTTTTAATAAACTTGCGTTATATAAATGAGCAGGACCATCAACTGTTACAAAATAGGTGTTTCCAATAACAGGAATCAGAAAGAGTATGGAAACAAAAACAAAAAAATACTTTTCGTATTTTAGAAGGGAATTAAATTTTTCCATTGAGGTATAAAGGAAAATTATTCTATAATCATCTCCGGCACATCACCTTCAATTACTAATCTACCTCGTGTTGCATTTTTTATTTGTTCTACACTAATACCTGGAGCACGTTCCAATAATCTAAATCCTTGAGGAGTAATATCAAGTACTGCAAGTTCAGTTACAATTTTTTTCACACACCTTACTCCTGTTAAGGGCAAATCACATTTTGGTAATAGTTTCGACTCACCTGCTTTATTAACGTGTTGCATCGCTACAATTATATTTTTTGCAGAAGCAACTAAATCCATCGCACCTCCCATGCCTTTCACCATCTTGCCCGGGATTTTCCAATTTGCAATATCGCCACTATCCGAAACTTCCATCGCACCAAGTATAGTTAAATCCACTTTGCGAGAACGAATCATTCCAAAACTCATTGCCGAATCGAAAAACGCAGACCCCGCAACAGTTGTTATTGTTTGTTTTCCTGCATTTATTAAATCTGCATCTTCTTCTCCTTCATAAGGAAACGGACCCATACCAAGCAATCCATTTTCCGATTGAAGCACTACATTCATTCCCTTCGGAATATAATTGGCTACCAATGTCGGAATCCCGATTCCAAGATTTACATAATAACCTTCTCTGATTTCTTTTGCAATTCGTTTTGCAATACCTACTTTATCTAACATAGTTTATTGTTTATTTATTCTTTTTTTCAAATACTTGTATTTCTAAATCATCAATAAGAATTGGTGCTTTTGCTTTGTACCAAAAGTAAATATTTATTTTATCATTCACACTTCTAACTTCTGGTGTTAGAAAATCGAATGTAAATTTATTCCATTTATTTAACTCTACCGAATCTTTTGTTTGTTTACTTATGTCAACCGCATTATAATCATACATTTTTTCCTGATAATTAAGAAACGTAACCACTAAACTTAACGGATTGCCTTTCATTTCCTTTGTCGGGTAAAACCAGCCAGTACAACGAATCCACGCATAGTCCTTTTTTGTTATTGAAGAATAACTTGCTTCGTATTTTGAAGTATAAATGGTATTGCTATCCATCTGAAAACAATATTTTCCTTCCTTTGCCAAACTATCTCTATATTGATTTTTTTGCGCTTCATCAGGTGTATTATAGTTTTGTGAAAACAATAATTTAGAAGTGTAATTTTCTTCATCAGTAAAAACACTTTCTCCTCTATTCACAAGCATCAATTTTTTGTCTTCTTCCGAAACATTTGTTTTTCCAAATGTTTTAAAATAATATTTTGATGTCATCCTGGTTGCATCTATTATTCTATGTTCAAATTGCCACGTTTGAAAAATATTTAAAATAACCAACAACAAAATAATTGCAATTAGTAAATACTTCATTAACCGATTGGCAAGTGAACTTAAATAATTCAAATAATATCCCAATGGTAATAATAATATCGGATAACTATCAACCATCGCTCTTTGTCCAAAACCACCTGCATACCAATAACAACTCCAGCTTGAAATCAAATAAACATTTAAAACGAAAAATAAAACGATTGGGAAAAACAATTCTCTTTTTTGTTTATACAAATAAACAAATCCGATACTACTAAATAGCATCAGTGGAGTATAAAGCAACCACCCTTTCCGAAACCCAAACAATACTTCTGACAAATAAGGGGATAAAAACTCAAACCCTTCGCCCGGATTATTATTATAACTAAACAACAACCATTTGCCTGCAACTATTTTCC
>CAILDT010000184.1 GCA_903833025.1 uncultured Bacteroidota bacterium
CATAACTTTTTTTCACAATTACAAACGGCTTTATACTTTGCCCGGTAAGATGTTCCAACCTATCCATCATAATATTAAAATATGTTTCACGTATTTCTTCAGTGTCATCCAAGTCAACAGCAATCGGGATTAAAAGTACTAAATTTTCTTTTCCTGCCGGAGCAACAGTGTTATCAGTCTTCGAAGCACAAGTGGAGTAGAAAAGAGGGTCGCTCGGCATTTGTGGTCTATCATAAATTTCTTCTGCGTGTTTATCAAAATCAGCATCAAAAAATAAATTATGATGTTCCAATCCTTCTATCTTTTTATCTAACCCAATATAATACATCAAGCACGAAGGAGCCATTTTACGGCTCTTCCAATACGTTTCAGAATAGTTGCGATACTTTTCTTCCAACAAATTTTGTTCTATATGATGATAATCTGCCGCACCTACAATAACATCAGCAGCGTAGGCAACACCATTAGAAACAACACTTACAGCTTTTCCGTTTTCTATATTTATTTTCTCAACTGTTTCATTTGTTTTAATTTTTACCCCTTGTGCAATGGCAACATTCACCATCGCTTCCACAATTTTATACATCCCACCCATCGGATACCACGTGCCCAGCACAATATCAGCATAATTCATCATACTATATAAAGCAGGTGTTTCATTCGGCTTAGCCCCAAGAAACAAAACAGGAAATTCGAGCAGTTGAATTAATTTAGGATTCCTAAAATGTTTACGAATATATTTACTTATCGATTTAAATAAATCCATCCGCACCACCGCATTCAATATTCTAAAATCAGCATACTCCAATATCGAAAGACTTGGTTTATGCACAAAATCAGCCATACTCACATTGTATTTATATTCCGCATCCGCCAAAAATTTCTTTAACGGCACACTACTTCCCTTTTCATATTTCTCAAACAATGCATAAAACTCATTTAAATTTGCAGGAATACGAAGCACTTCATCCTTACTAAAAAATACAGCATAAGAGGGATTCAAACGAATTAAATTATATTGCTCCGCAACAGAAGTATTAAATTGTGCAAAATAATTTTCAAACACATCCGGCATCCAATACCAACTCGGACCCATATCAAACACAAAACCATCAATCTCTAATTTGCGAGCACGCCCGCCAAGCGAAGCATTTTTTTCGAGAACAGTAACCTCAAAACCATTTTTAGCTAAAGTAGCCGCTGCCGATAACCCAGCAAAACCAGCACCTATAACAATTACTTTTTTCAATTAAAAATTTGGAATTAGAATTTAGAATTTCTTTAACTCCTTAATTGTTTGCGAAGGATTAGCCGAAGAAAAAACCGTATTACCAGCCACCAACACATTTGCGCCAGCTTCAATCAACTTTGTATAATTAAGTAAATCCACACCACCATCCACCTCAATCAGCGCGCTCGACTTCTTAGCACGAATAATATCTTTTAACAACGCAACTTTATGATACGTATTCTCAATAAATTTCTGTCCCCCAAACCCCGGATTCACACTCATCACCAACACCAAATCCAAATCCGCCACAATATCAGCCAACAAATTTACCCCCGTATGCGGATTAATAGCCACACCCGCCTTCATCCCCAGCGCCTTAATCGCCTCCACAGTACGATGCAAATGAGTACACGCCTCAAAATGAACCGTCAAAACATCAGCACCCGCCTCCTTAAATTGCTGCAAATACCTATCAGGATTTTCCACCATCAAATGCACATCCAGCGGCTTAGTCGCGTGCTTTTTAATCGCCTTAATCACCGGAAACCCAAACGAAATATTAGGCACAAACGCACCATCCATCACATCCACGTGAAACCAATCCGCATCACTCCTATTAATCATCTCAATATCCCGTTGCAAATTCGCAAAGTCCGCCGAAAGCACCGAAGGCGCAATTAAATGTATCATAATATCATAAATTAAGCCCCAAAAGTACAACAACCAACTCATAACTCATAATTATTTTCCCACATCTATATACAAGCTAACGTCATTGCGAGCTTTTCGCGAAGCA